>NZ_LWFI01000664.1:0-82618 GCF_001635735.1 Oleiphilus sp. HI0067 | reverse complement strand
CTTTACCAACTCGTTTGCACGCCTATACTGCATAAAAGAACAATGAATATTGCGTAGTTATGAGTCCAAGCTCAGATCAAATTTTAGTGATCGATTCCAACCCTGTTGATCGTGAGAATCTAGTGAGTTATCTCACTGGAAAAGGGTATTTTGTCCAAGCGGCTTCTAATGTCGAAACGGCGCATTTACTAGCTCTTCCTGAAGCTCCCGACCTGATTTTCGCAGATGTTCCCTCCGAACAAATCCCGCTATTGCCATTCTTCGAAAGTGATAAGAAAGAAATATCGTTGATAATTGTGTCTGAAGTTGAGTCGGCGGGTGATGTTGTAGCTTGTCTCAGAGGTGGGGCAGGGGATTTCATACTTAAGCCAGTGAAAGACTTTGAGCGNTTAGACTCAGTGATTCATAAAACACTGGATCAAATCCGTCTCAGTAAGTTGAATAAACGACTGCGATCAGAGCTCGAGGAACGAAATCGCAAGCTTCGCGAAGGTATTCACGAGTTACGAACAGATCAAAAAGCCGGCTTGCAGGTTCAGCTCAAGATGCTTCCTCAGCCAGATAAAATCATTAACGATTTCCATTTTGATCATATTGTTCGTCCGTCTTTGTACTTAAGTGGTGATTTTCTAGATTACTTCCGTATCGATGATACAAAGTCTTTGTTCTATTTTGCAGATGTATCTGGGCACGGAGCCTCGTCTGCGTTCGTCACGGTTCTCTTAAAAAATCTATCAGCACGATTACTGAGAAATTTACGCCGAAACTCAAGTGATGAGCTAAGCTGTCCAGTGAAGTTTTTGAAAAGACTCAATCAGGAATTGATTGTGTCGGATCTAGGAAAGCACTTAACCGTATTCGTAGGTATTGTTGATCATAGTGATCGCAGCCTAACCTATGCCATTGGCGGGCATTTTCCCTTGCCGATACTGAGTAGTCCGTCTGGTGCGGAGTACTTAAATGCAAAAGGTGTCGCGGTTGGTTTATTTCCTTATCCAAAGTTTGAGCGGGTTGTATGCCCTTTGCCACAAGACTTTAAAATCACTGTTTTTTCAGATGGGATATTAGAAGTTTTGCCGAGTGAGACACTAAAAGAGAAAGAAAAGTTACTTTTAGATGTTGTTTCTCGTGAGCGAGGAGGGATAAAATCATTACTGACATCGGTTGGATTGGATGATATCGATGATCTACCGGACGATATTGCCGTGTTAACGGTCTGCGATAAGGATGCGTCGTAGCGGATGGTAGGGTGTTGCTTGCATTATCAAGAGTTAGTTAGCGATGTCCGAATGTAGAGTGTTACAAGCCGATTGTAGCGGTGTATATGTATTAAAGTTGGTGGGTGAAGTCCGCTTAAATGCGTGCTCGACCATTGATGTGGCGATTGATACGATTTCTGAAAATCCCAATTTTCGGAGTCTCATTGTCGATCTCACTGAAACCATACATCTTGATAGCACTACACTAGGCATGCTGGCCAAGCTTGCTGTAAAAGCAAAAGAAAAGTCCCACTTTTTACCCTCTATTGTTTCTACCAATCCAGACGTCACCCGAGTTATCGAGTCAATGGGTTTTGACAGCGTTTTCTTGATTACGCGTGAACCGATTGAAAATGAGTCAGAACTGTTAGAAATGCCACAAAGCCCTCTTCAAGAAGAAGAAATGCGCCAGACGGTTTTAAAAGCGCATAAAGTCTTGATGGACATTAACGAGAGCAATTGTACGAAGTTTCGTGACCTTGTTGATGCACTAGAAGGCAACGACGTTGTGACCTTTAAAGCAGGCTAGCCCTGTAAGTTATTCAAGAGATTTTTAAATGAGCGATTGCAAACGCATTGCCGTTCTTGGTGGTGGGAGCTTCGGCACCGTCATTGCAAATATTGCTGCCGAGAATGGATATGACGTTGCTCTTTGGATGCGCAATGAAGACGCCGTTCAAGAGATTCAACAAACGGGTATCAACCAACGATACTTGCCAGATTTAGTACTTCACGAAAACTTATCCGTCAGTGGCAATCTTAAGACTGCGGTCGATGGCGCGAATGTTATCTTTTTTGCGATCCCTAGTAAGTCATTTCGTATGGTTGTGGAGCAAGTTTCAGGCTTCATTTCTGAAGGACAGATGGTTGTTAGTACGACTAAAGGCATTGAACCTGGCAAACTAAATCTGATGAGCGATATTCTTCGCTCTGAATTGCCAAACAATCGTGTTGGTGTCATGGGTGGGCCTAATCTCGCAAAAGAAATTGCGAAACATGAAATTACCGCTACTGTAATTGCGAGTGAAGATTCTGATTTGCGCCGTATTGTGCAAGAAGCGCTTAGCTGCGAATACTTTCGAGTGTATGCGAGTGCCGATGTGTACGGGGTAGAGCTTGGCGGTGCTCTCAAAAATATCTACGCGATTATTGCTGGCATTGCTGCGGCTAAGAAATTAGGTGAGAACACGATTGCTATGCTGCTAACACGTTCCATTGCTGAGATGGGACGTTTTGCTGAGCATCAGGGCGCGAATCCGATGACTTTTCTAGGTTTATCTGGCGTGGGTGACTTGATCGCAACGTGTTGTTCTCCATTGAGCCGAAATTACCGAGTGGGCTTTGCCTTTGGCGAAGGGAAAAACCTCGAGCAAGCAATCGAAAGCTTGGGTGAGGTCGCTGAGGGTGTGAACACGCTTAAGCAGGTAAAACGCTATGCGGATGAACATGATATTTACATGCCGCTCGTGCAGGGCTTATATAAGGTTATGTATGAGCAGCAGCCGATCTCAATGGTTGTAAAAGGATTGATGCTCGCTGAGCGTAATACAGATGTTGAATATACTTTACCGAAGGATGAAATTTAATGCGTATCGCGTATGTTTTATTGTTTTGTGTTGTTTTCAGCTTTTCTGAGATCGTCATTGCGGTGATCGCTTTAATTCAGAGTATTTTGAGTGTGACAGTCGGCGAACCAAGCGAAACGCTTAAGGATTTTGGTGCGCGACTGGGTGTGTATTTAAAGCAAATCTCTGAATTTATCAGTTTCTCCTCAGACGAAAAGCCGTTCCCTTTCGCTGACTGGCCAGAACCCGAGAGCAAGCGAGATAGTACGAATGATTGATTTGTTTTTGTGCCGTCACGGTGAAGCATCTTTTGATGCGCCAAGTGATCGACAACGTCCATTGACCGATGCCGGCACTGCAAAGACAAAAGAAACTATTCTTCGCCTATCTAAAATGAATATGTCTGTAAGCGACATCTGGTGTAGTGACTTGATGCGAGCACAACAGACAGCGCAATTATTTTCATCAGAATATAGTCTTATCGTCGAAGAGCAGACGTTTCTTCGTCCTGATTCTGACCCTGAGCGTGCGACAAGAAAGCTAAATTTATTACGCGATGATCAAACCTTGCTGATTGTGGCGCATATGCCATTGCTTGGAGAGCTAGTCAGCCTCTTAACAGAAGGGCACCCCTACACTAGCTATCCTTTTCAAACAAGCGAGTTAGTGCACTTACGTGGTGAAGTGATCGCCTCTGGCATGTGTGATATCGTCCCCGTTTAACGAACAAACTTTTTACTAGAGTTATGAATTTCTACCCGATTGACTATATCGAGCCGGTGTTTCGTCCACCAAGCGAGGCTTATTCATTTATTTTGCCACTTACTAATGGCTGTTCTTGGAATAAATGCACCTTCTGCGAAATGTATACCCAAGAGCAAAAGAAGTTTCGCGCACGCAAAGATGAAGAAGTTCAAGCTGACATTGCTAAAGTCGCCGCACAAGTTCCTCAGACTAAGCGCGTCTTCTTAGCGGATGGTGATGCGATGATTTTGCCAACGCGGCGTTTGAAGTCGGTGCTTGAAAACTTGAAAGACTCTTTCCTAAATTTAGAGCGCGTGAGCTCCTATTGTTTACCGCGTAATTTGGCTAAGAAGAGTGTTGAAGAGTTAATAGAATTGCGCGAACTTGGGCTTGAAATGCTTTACGTTGGTTTAGAGTCTGGTGATGAATTTGTGCTCGAGATGGTGAATAAAGGCGAGAGTTTTGAAAGTTCTGTATCCGCTTTGCAAAAGATTAAGCAGGCAGGTATCAAGTCTTCGGTAATGGTGTTGAATGGCTTGGGCGGGCAACGTTATTCGCAACAACATGCTGTGAATTCCGCTAAGGCGATCAATGCCGCACAACCTGATTATGTTTCAACGCTTGTGGTGAGTTTTCCTATGGGAGAAGAGCGTTATCGAGAGCGTTTTGTTGATTGGGAGCCCTTAACCCAAACACAATTATTTAGAGAGCTGCACACGTTTATCTCACACCTTGAACTTGAAGATTCTACATTCCGTTCGGATCATGCATCGAATTACTTGCCTTTAAAGGGGCAGTTAGGACGAGATAAAACCAAGTTGTTAATGCAACTTGATACAGCAATTAATACACCTGAGAAAATTCAACTACGTGAAGAGTGGCAGCGCGGCTTATAGCAGTGCGTGTGCGCTAGCTTAGCTGTATCTGGTGCTTAGATAAGGTATCGACTATTTGAAATGCTGAACCAGAGAAGTCTGGTCCGTCGTTCTTAAAGTTGCTCATAATAGATAGGTGATCAATCAGCAGTTTTTCTAAATTGAGATTGGCGAATATGCTGCTTTGAAGCCACTTTATTGACCAGTCAGGAAATCTACGCACGATATCTTGTTGCTCGAGCACCCCAATAATCTTATGTCTGGGATCTTTCTTAATACGTTCAAATGCTTGATGAACAACTGAGTCTTCCCCTTCAAGATATTGAAAGAACCTATGATTTTCAAAATATAGGTAGCCTGAAATCTCTAGAACTAAATTATTACTATAAGAAATTTGTTGTAGGGCCTCTAATTCTTCAACCGTAAAGTCGGTTAAGGCCTGACTAACGTATAAATTAGCGGTTTCAGTCATAAGTGATTAGGCGTCGAGCTCCGATGTCTGTAACAATAGTTCAAGAATGTACTGATCTCCAGTTCCGCTAATCTACTAAGAAAGTTTTAGATATGACTACACAGAAGATACTTCCCAATTTCGCATCTGAGTTAAAAGACCTCCTTGCACTCGAAGGTAAAATTCCTCCAGTAGAAACGTGGACGCCATCGCGTGAGAGTGAGCTCAATATTGTTATTAAACGGGATGGCTCTTGGTGGTATAACGGTGATGAAATGACGCGAGAGGCGACTGTTCAGTTATTCTCTCGCATTCTTCTGCTCGACGAAGAAGATTACTATTTGGTGACGCCTGCTGAGAAGGTGAAGATTACAGTTGAGTGTTTGCCGTTCGTTGTACGACTTGCAGAGGTAAGTGGCGAAGGGCGAGATCAACGTGTCCTTTTGTCGACAAACGTTGGTGATACCTTTGAGTTGTCGCCAGATCATCCGATAGCTTTGCTTGAGAATAGCGCGGGTGAAGCTTTGCCTGTGGTTACAGTGCGCCGGAATTTACAAGCTCTAATAAGTCGACAAGTGTATTACGAATTAGCGGATTATATGGAAGAGAGTGCGGATGAAGCAGACCGCTACGGAATAAGGAGTAGCGGTCACTTTTTTAAGCTTTGATTATTCTTCGCTGAAGTCGAAGTTCATTTCTGTGCTAGGTGCTTGTAGGTAGTAACCCTGAATATAGTTAACGCCTGCTTGCCATAGGGTTGCGAGTAGTGAAGCGCTCTCGACCAACGGAACAACCGTCAATTTATTCATGCCTTGCAGAGAAGTGATCACTTCTTTCATTGCTTCTTTGCCTTCAGGACTCTTCTGCATTTCTTCAGTAAATGACCCTTCAAGCTTCACATACTCCGGAGTAAGGTGTTTGAGAAGATTGAATGGATTGATCGCACGACCAAATTGATTCACGGATAAATTGCAATGTAAGGTGTTTAATCCTTTTTCGAACTCTTTTGCTTGTTTTAGATAAGTAATCGCATTGTTTTCCGAGATTTGGAAAATCAAAGAGTCGCCGGGTAAGCGCGCTGCTTTTAATGCCACATTTAACCAAGAGATGAAGTTAGGATCTTGCAAGGACTCGGCCGTTAAATTGATGAATAGGCGCGTATCATGCCCTTGAGATCTGTGCTCACTAAGTTGCTTGATGGTTTGTAGGATGACCCATTTGTCGATCTTGCCAGCAACCTCTGATGGACCATTAGGTGGTAGGAATTCGTAAGGTGAAACTTCCTGGCCTTTATCATCAATCATGCGCACAAACGCTTCGTAGTGCTCGTGCGTTCCGCCGCGAAGGCTTTGAATTGGTTGGAAGAGCAGTTTGAATTTGTCTTCGTCTAGCGCTTTCTCAATGTAGCTGCCAGCGGTGTCGTGATTACCTAGAGGGTTTTCTACTTTAGGTTCAAATAACAATGCACCGTTACCATTGGCTTTGCCTTCAAGCTTTCTAACGCCTTCTGACGCGGTTTGCGCACGTCCCAAGATGTCTTTAATGTTTGGAGCGTTGGCATTAATGATTGTTACACCAATACTCAATGTGACTTGAACAGTTTTGCCTTCTACGTCGAACAAATGATCTTCGACTTCTTTGCACAGACTATTTGCGACATCCATTGCTTGTGCGTCGGTGGTGTCATTGATGATCATGCCGAACACGTCATCGCTTAAACGGGCAAGGGTGACTTTGTCGCTCTTCTTGGTTTCAAGAATCTGGGCTAAGTCTCGTAATACAAAGTCGGCGTCACCGATACCTAAATTCGCTTTGACACTGTGGAAGTGGTCAATCGCTAAATAGTAAACAGCAGCTTTACTGTCGTCGCTGAGGGCGCCTTCTTTGCTTTCATGAAGAGCATCCATGAAGTATGAGCGGTTATACAGACCTGTTAGTAAGTCTATCTGGCTCATTTCTTTCAGTTTTGCTTCGAGTTCAGCGGAGTTTTCTTCAGGACGCAAAATGATTTGAAGGCAGCTTTCGCCGTCATAGCTCGCATGCGAGAAGCTAGCAAGAACAGGGATTTCTGTTCCATCTTCTCTGATTGATGTGAGTGCAACGTTTTCGACAGGTTTAGCGTCACTATTGCTATTTAAAAAGTCTTTACCGATCTCTTTGAATTTTTCTTGCGAATCGCCGCTGAGGGTGTCCATCACTGGGATGCAGATCATTTCGTCAATATCGTCGTAGTCCAAAAACTCAAGATATGAGCTATTGGCATAGATATGCATTCCGTCGTTGATATATGCGATTGCGTCTTTAGAGCTATCGAGCAGTAATTCACAACGATGTTCGACATCGCGAATTTCAACTTCAAGGTGATGCAGTTTTTGTATTGCGCGAACGTGTGATAACTCACGTTTGACCACTTCAACGAAGTGTTTTTCTTGAGTGCTTGATACGACATCATGCGCACCACTCTTTAGATGCGCACTGACCTTTTCTTCGTCATATTCTTCAGAAATAATAATTAGAGGGATATATAAGTCTTTTTTTGATATCTGAATGCAAGCTTGGCTTAGATCGAAGTCTGCCGCTGATTCTCTTGCAACAAATAAATCCCATTGTCCGTCGGATAACGCTTGCTCTAGTTCTTCTTCGTCTTCGATGAGTTTTGCTCTAGTTGCAATGCCAGCGTTTCGTAATAGGCTGACAAGTTTCTCTGCATCATTTTGAGAGTCTTCAAGTACAAGAAGGAAGAGGGTGTCGGTTTGTTTTGTCATTACTTATTGGTACCGCGTTAACTACAGACTAGGCCAAAGAGAATCGAATTCGTCTTCGAGACTTATTTCGGTTTTGGGTTGTTGTGTTTCTTCTTCGAGTTGCGCAGATTTCGAATCTAGAACATCTGTTGCGCGTAAGGTGTACTGGCTAAAACTACCAGTTTCTGAAACAGTGGCGGCTAGAATGCATTTAGATTCGATGCCGCTGAAACGCAAAATCACCTTATTGCCTTCTTTGAATGGGAGGCGAGGCGTAATTAGCGTGCTTGGTTGGCTGATGCTGCTCAATTCTGGTAGAAGCAAACCACGCAAAAATTCACTGTGTTTGCCAGTTTTGTTGAGTTGCTGCACCGCACATGGTTTGGCGCGAGGTGCGAGTAGCTCGATACCAAGCTGCGTACCTTTTTGCTTGGAGTATCGAATCCAGCGGATAACAGCAATGCTCCATGATTTCTCATCGTTTTCGCGCACACAAAGAAGTTCACCAGCTTGAACATTCTTTGGAATGTGACCGCCCCATTGAATGCAATATCCACCAGGGCTTGTATTGATCAGGCTAGTGGTGTGCACAGGAAAGTCTTTGTCAGCGCTCTCAGGATGATTGGTATAGTCAATCACCGACTCGCTAGGAATCGATTTCGGACTTGTAATAGCGGCCGCATCAAAGGCATTAGACCAAGGGTCGTTACTTTTGGCTCGACTAACGCGAGATTCGGTCGAGTTATCAAGGTCAATAGGTTCCATCCCAAACAAGTGTGGCTGGAAGGATGTTCGACCTGAGGTGTAGTAGTGCATAGCACTCAAACCAACAGCAAGCTCAAGCGAGCCATCGCTTGCGATACGCTTAAAGGTTCGTTTGGTGAGAATACCAAGTGAATGATGCAAGTGATGCAGTAAGCCATTACTGATATTGATCGGCATTTCTAAATGGGTGATCGTCGAATTCGCTGAACTTAGGTGCGAAGTGATGCGGGTAATGAGTTCAGCCGTATCAAACCCATAGTAAAAATCACTCAGCTCTTCATGCAGTAGGCTCTTGTGTCGCGGAGCTTGGTCTTCGGATAAATTGATGCAGAAGACAGCTGAGGCGAGGTACTTTCTACCTAGCTCTACGTAGTTAGCCCATCGTTCGAACAGTACCCAAACAGAATCGATCTCTTGCTTACGCAACTGGTTTGAGCGGCAGCAGGCAAGTAACAAGTTTCGTTTATAGGCGCTTTTGATCGATGAGTCTGGTTCGACAAGATTGTCTTCATCGCGAACTAGATACTTCATTAGGCCTAACTCATCGCTAAAACGATAGATCTCGTTCATTTCTTTCCATAGCATTTTCGGTACGGAAATATAGAGCTTGGCTGACAAAAGCTGAACACGTCCAAATTCTGTAATGGTTCGGTGTGCTGCGCAGCTGAAGTTTTTACGTGTATGTTCTGACCCAAGATTAGGAACGCTCTCTAATAGCACTGCTTTGTAGCCAGCGGCTAGAGAAAGATGAAGGCTCGTGACAAGGTTGATAACTTTGCGTTGCTTTTCTTGAGGTGTGATAGATGCGTTAAGAAAATGTTTTGACAGCTCTTCGCATGCGTAATGGATAGGTTTTCGAATGTCCTCAAGCATTTTTGAGCGAGTTTCTGGCTTGCACTTAAGGCGATTTAGTTCATTAATCGCACGATATAGTTGACGAGACAGCTCGCCTAAATTCGCCATGGGCAGATTCGCGACCCAGTCAGCAAAGGCTTCCGGGGTGGAATCAGTGTATGAAAGTTCACCCAAGTTTTGTTCGGGGATACTTATCAAAAGCTCAAGGTCTGGACCCAACATCTGTTGTAGTTCTTCCTGTTGATGTTTGTCGGTTTTAATTGGTTATTAGGCTGAACACTTAGTCAGCATATAGTTCTATCTCCTTATAATAGCAGGGAAATTCGCTATTGCTGAGCCCTAAGAGCAAACATTTTTAATTAAGTGACAAGGTTCGGGTTAATGTTTCGCAAGGCTTACCAAGTAAGTATGGATTTACTTGTTTCCCCCGGACATTCTTCAGCGAGTTTGGGAAGTAGGAACCCAGGTAGCAAGGAGGATAACTGCTTGTAAATCTCTTTGGCTTTTTCTCGGCTCAAATCAAAATGTGCTGCGCCATCTACTTTGTCGAGGGTGAAAAGGTAGTAGGGCAATACGCCTTGATCGAATAGCTTTTCTGACAAATTTTGCAGGATGCCTGCGTTATCATTTATGTCTTTTAACAATACTGATTGGTTGAGTAAGGTAACGCCGACGGCTTTGAGTTTTCTAAATGCAATTGCCGTGTCGTCACCCAATTCATTCTCATGATTGCAATGCGCAACAAAAACAATATTGCTGTTGAGTGTCTTGAGAATCTCGATAAAGGGATCGCTAATTCGTTGCGGCAGGCTAGGGAGCATTCGCGTATGAATACGTATCCTTTTTATGTGCGCGATAGAATCAATACGATGTAACAAATCGGATAGGTATTTATCAGGCAAGCTTAGTGGGTCGCCACCACTTAGAATGACCTCATTAATTTGCTTATTTTCCAGAATGTAAGCCAGAGCCTTGTCCCATTGTTTGCGAGATTGCTGGTGCTCTGAATAAGGGAAATTACGTCTAAAACAGTATCTACAGTGTATGGCGCAAGCCTGCGTTAAGACGAGCAAAACCCGAGACTGATATTTATGAATTAAACCAGGGACGGGCGAGTAATCTTGTTCGAGTAAGGGTTCAGCTGTAAAACCATCAACCTGTTCGAATTCTCTAGTCTGAGGTAGAACTTGCAAAAGCAAGGGGTCATTGGGTGAGTTAGGTTTGATTTTATCGAGATAGGGCTGCGGTGCACGAAGTGGAAAATCGAGCGTTTGTTGTGTTGCTAAGGGGTGCGCGTCTAGGCCTAGCTGCGTTAATAGATCGCCGACAGTCAGTGTGCTTTGACTGTAAATCGATTGCCAATCTTTGTCGATCGAACGAGCGATAAGAGGCGAATGCTGAATGTGTTCTTGCATAGTGCTAATACGTAGACGAGTATTTCGACAGAATAAACCGAAGCGTGTATGATTGCCGCCACTTTTTGGCCGCTTAGATCGGCCGCATAATCTACACTTTAGTAACTGAAAGTGGTAGCGGTATAGCTGTTTACTGCTTAGTTATTGCACTTTGTATCAGAAGCCTACAAATTAAGTAGGGACAGTTAGGTGATAAAATGGCGAATTTTTCAACAAACGAATTTAAAGGTGGCCTTAAGGTAATGCTTGATGGCGACCCATGTTCGATCCTTGAGAACGAATATGTAAAGCCGGGTAAAGGACAAGCGTTTAACCGTGTAAAACTGCGTAACCTCAAAACTGGACGTGTTTGGGAGCGTACCTTTAAGTCTGGTGAATCTCTAGAAGGTGCTGACGTAATGGAGCACGATATGGAGTATTTGTACACCGATGGTGAGTTTTGGCACTTCATGATGACCGACGGTTCTTTTGAACAGCACGGTGCAGATGAGAATGCTGTGGCTGAAGCGCAAAAATGGTTGAAAGAACAAGACGTTTACGTTGTAACCTTATACAACGGAGCGCCATTAAACGTAGCACCGCCAAACTTTGTTGAACTTGAAGTTGTAGAAACAGATCCTGGTTTGAAGGGCGATACAGCGCAAGGTGGTACAAAGCCAGCAACACTAACCACTGGCGCAGTGGTTAACGTGCCTTTGTTTATTAATATTGGTGAAGTGTTGAGAATCGATACGCGTACTGGCGAATACGTAAGCCGCGCGAAAGGTTAAGTTTCTCTTTATGTGGCAGCCTAGTTGTTCACATACTGCAATTAAAGCCCGTGCTGAGTTGTATGCTCAGCTGCGGGCTTTTTTTTCTGCACGTAATGTTCTCGAAGTCGACACGCCGTTGATGAGTGTTTCAGGGTCAACGGACCCACATCTTGCAAGTTATCGTGCTTCAGGCAATCAAGATGCGCATCAATCCTTAAACTTTTTTCTTCAAACCTCTCCAGAGTTTGCGATGAAGCGTCTACTCGCAAGCGGTTTAGGCGATATCTATCAGCTTTGTAAAAGTTTTCGTGAAGCCGAGCAGGGGGGTAGGCATAACCCCGAATTCACAATGCTTGAGTGGTATCGAGTAGGGTTCAGTTTGACTGAATTAATGGAAGAAATCGCAGATCTCGTTTGTGAGCAGTTGAGCCTTGAGCGACCCATTGTATATACCTACCGTGAAGTCTTTTTAAAGTACTTAGAGATTGACCCATTCTCAGCCGAATTAAGCGAGTTACAGGCATTGTGTTCGAGCCAAGCTGGGCTTGCTGAGGTTGAAACACCTGACCGTGACGCATGCTTAGACTTGCTTATTTCTGTGTGTATCGAACCTAAATTAGGATTTGATAGACCGTGTTTTCTTACTGATTACCCAGCGAGTCAGGCCTCATTGGCGCGTATTGAAGTAGACTCGTTTGGCAATCGAGTAGGGAAGCGCGCTGAATTGTATGTGAACGGCATTGAGCTCGCGAATGCCTACGACGAACTAGTGGATGCCAGTGAGCAAGAGGCGCGATTTATAGAAGATCGACGCGCGCGTCATGAACTTAAACTGGCCAATGTACCGTATGATAAGAATCTTGTAAGTGCATTAGCTTCTGGCTTACCTGAGTGTTCTGGCGTTGCACTTGGTGTTGACCGTTTGTTGATGCTCAAGCTGAAAGTCAGTTCTATTCAAGAGGTGTTGAGCTTTCCCATTGATCGCGCGTAATTCTGAACTTCGGAACCGATACAAAGCCAAGTTTTTTGGCGTAGTCATCGTTGTTTTCTTTTCATTGTTGTTGAGTGCTTGTGGCTTTAGTTCAGCGAGTCATGGTGAGCAAGTGTTGGATAACTATCAGGCTCGATTAGAAAATGTGTTTGCGGACATCTCTGACGCAGGTGAAATTCAAACGCAAGACTTCAATACATTGTCGGTTCCGACACTTCCACAGAAGCCACTAGTTCAAGCATGGCAAGCTCAATCATCAGAAAGTATCGATATTCTGGACTTTATGAGCCTGTATGGATGTCGATTACAAGAAACCGTTGCCCAAGCAAATTCCAGCTTAGGGCGTGTAGCAACCGCATCGCAACGCGTTTTGTATCTTGTGCGTTTTTTACGAGATGCCCCAAGTTGCATTGCGATGCTCGAGACTGAAGAAAAGACGGAGCTTGCTCGAATCGTGAAGCAAGAGATAGAGTATAAACGCCAACAATTTCCTTATGTCTCTACCGCCATGTTGATTGAAGGGGATGAGTTTTCGAGTTTTTGGCGCCTGCCTAAAAACTTAGGGTCTTATCCCGAAAATACTAATCTTGAGCCTATCCTTGCCCTGAGTTCTGTTGTGTCGCTTTTCAAACAGTGGCAGTCAGAGAATTATGTTCAAACGGAGCAAGAACTAGAGACGATGTTATTTCAGATAAATATCGGTGATGGCGGAGCACTGCTATCAAGTTTTAGTCTTTTGAATAACAGGCTTGAAGTGCTCAATAGCTTTCTCGAAGGCGTGCTCGATTCTGAGCAAATCTGTGTAGCAGGGAGACACTCGTCAAAGATACTGCAAAACGTCGTACAAAAATATTTTGTGGGTGAGGTTCAGCAGTGGGCTGCGGATCTTAATCGCCGACAGTACGCATTGAGCGAAGCAATGGCCGATTTGGAGGGCGAATTAGCACCGATGCTCAGTGAGAGTTATGCGCGATGGAGGAAAGAGAGAACAGCTGTTTTTCAACGCAATAAAGCCTTGATTCAACGCCATGTGCTATTGATTGGAAAGTTAATAAATGAAGAGAAACTAGCGGTGCATTGCGACCGCTAGTATCGATTGAAGAGCCTTACTTTATTGTTGCGAATGTTTCGCCCATACGAACAGGTGATTCTGCTTTCAATGACTCTTCGAAGTTGATGGTGTTTGGTGGTGCACAGAAGACGACGGTAGACCCTAGCTTAAAACGGCCCATTTCTGCGCCTTTTTCAATCGTGATTGGCTCTTCGTTGTCGTAGTCAAAACTGACAACATTTTTACGCATTGGCGCGACAAGACCAGCCCATGTTGTTTCGACGCTTGCAACAATCATTGCGCCAACCAAAACCATTGCAATCGGGCCGATTGCTGTATCGAAAATCGCTACGACTCGCTCATTACGTGCAAATAAATTTGGAACGCGTTGCGCTGTTACAGGGTTAACCGAGAAGAGTTTTCCAGGAACATAAATCATTTTTTTCAATGTGCCTGTGATAGGCATATGAATGCGATGGTAGTCTTTAGGTGAAAGATAAATCGTTGCGAAGTCACCATCCATAAACGGTTGAGCAAGTTTTTCATCGCCACCCAGCAATTCATTGACGTTAAAGCTTTGGCCTTTTGCTTGGAATATTTGTCCGCCTTTGATTTCACCTAACTGACTGATTGCACCATCAACTGGCGAGCAAAGAATGTTATCTCCCTCTACAACAGGGCGAGCACCGTCTTTGAGAGCGCGGGTAAAGAAATCATTGAAGCTAGGGTAGGCAGTTGGGTTTGGTTCTGCCGCTTCGCTCATGTCGACGTCATACTTGTCGACGAACCAGTTGATAAAGTTGTTTTTGACTGGTTCGAATGTTGTGCTCGCTACTTTGCCAGCAACGCGCGAAATAAAGTGCTGTGGGCTGATGTACTGACTGAATACAAACAGATCATCGCTTTTCATAAATGCGGATTCCAAAATACTTAATCATTATTGGCCGCGGATAATAACAGAACTTCCAGATTGCTGCGAAAGACAGATGCAATTAATCGATGAGCTTTCAATTAATGGCGTGCTTAGAAGTTCTCATGTGTTGTTTTTATTTTGATTTTTATTACGAATCTTGTGCGTCTTGGCTAATCGTTCCTAACGATGATTCCAATGCTTTGATCGCTAGTTTGAAATACCTGAACTGAGCTTCATCGATGCGTTGATCAGGATCTTGGTCGGCATACACCACACCAATAGGCTTACCTTTAACAAAGATAGAAGCGAAGAACGCTTCATCACGTTGCGTCGTCTGCTTAAAGTTCATGGGAACAAGATCAGAGACTTCTTTTTTGACGCTCGGTTTAAGCCATAGAGCCGCTGGTTTGTCGCACAATACGCTAAAAATCGTTCCTTTGATAATAGGTGTGCTAAAACTAGCGAGTGGGTCGTCACCGTCGATGCCCGACTTAAATACGATGTTTAACTTGGATTTATCTTTGCTAAGAACGCACAGAGCGCAACGTTTAAGGCGAAGTCCGATTTGGATCTGTTCAACCATTTTCGTCATTAGAGCTGAGGCTGAGTTGAAATCAGTTGGTTGTTGTTTGATGGCTTTTAATAGGTGAAGGAATGACGCTTCTGGTGTGAATGTTTTTTGATCTTCCGGTTTTTTAGCGCCAGTGCTTTCGATCATGCGTTCTGATTTAGCAACTTTCCCTGTTGATGGAATAACGCGACTAAATACAGTGCGTGCATCGCCCGTTGTTGAAGTCTCGCCTTGCGCGTCAGGTACGTACTCTTTTACATCATCAAATACACGACACACTGCATTAGCTGAATAGGGCATTTGGTAGCGATGTGCGGCTTTCAACAGCGTTTTTGTGCAGAGTGTTCTTACCTTATAAACGGGCATATCGAGTCCAGCGGCGGTTGTTGCTAAGGCTCGAGACATCTGTTTTGGCGAGCTATCTTTTAAATAGTAATGCAGATAAAACCGCGATAATTCAATGAAGAAAAGAGGTTGTTGACGCGCGATCTTCAATGCGGGGCTAAGCTCGATAGGCTCAGCAGGATTTGCTTGAGCCACTGATTGTGAGGCGCTAGTCGGTGCTGAAGCTTGGCCAAAGCGTGATAATTGCGCCCAGTCTCGCAAGGACAAACAGTGTTGCGTTTGTTGCGTTTTTAGAGCGAGATCTGGAGCGTTCAGTGCCGTTAAGAGTTCTAATTGAATGTCTTTGAGTGAACAGCCCAATAAATCTAGTTCAAGCGCTTTTCTCTTTGGTATGCTGGCTCGACTGATCTCTCGCATTAATGGTGTGGCATAACACCACATGTACCACATGGGTGCGTCGGAAAATAAACTCCCCCAGAAGATATCTAAGGATTTTGCTGATCCTTTTGCCTTTGCGAATCGTTGTGCGAGATAGGCTTTGGTTAAGCTTGCTCCGAGAGTTTGGTAGTAAGCGCGATAACCATATTTGATGTCGAGTTTTTTGATGGCAACGAGTAGCTCTTTGACTTGCTGGTGGCCTAGCATGCTCATAGCGTGATCAAGAGTTTTACTGAATACGCTTTCTGGACGAGGATTGTCGTTGGCCTTGCGCATGATTGCGAGTGACACAACAGGGTCTGGGGCGAGTATTTGAGCTAACTTCAAATAACTCGGCGCTTCGTTTTCCATCAGCAAAACGGCCTTCGGCGCCAGACTCAAGGCAGAGGGTAGTTTACGTTTAAGTAAGTACTCCACCCATGATTGTAGATCTTGCGGATAACTTTTTGTTTCGGCCATTCATCATCATCAATGTGTTTCTATGTCGTCTAGTGTAGACAAGATATGGCGATAACTCTGCATTCTGGTTTCTGAAATTTTACCTTCTTCTAACGCTTGTTGAATTGCGCATCCAGGTTCTTGCTCGTGTTTGCAGTCGCGGAATTTACAATAACCAATGAAGGGCCTGAACTCTGTGAAGCCTTCAAGTAGTTCAGCCTCTGTGATGTGCCAGAGTCCAAACTCTCGAATTCCTGGTGAATCCACTAAACGGCCACCTTGTGGGAGGTGAAATAATTTAGCGGTCGTAGTGGTGTGGGTGCCTTTTCGTGTGTTTTCTGAGAGTTCACCAACGCGAATAGATTGATCACCGAGAATGGTGCGAATAAGTGAAGACTTACCAACACCAGATTGCCCTACAAACACACTTGTGTGATTCGATAGCCAGCTTAAGAGTGTTTCACTACAGTCTTGTTCGTCATTTGCTGAGGTGAGCAATACTTCATAGCCGAGCGCTTTGTATGTATCCATCAAGCCGTGAATAAAGTCCCGATTATCATCGGTAATCAAATCACTCTTGTTGAACAGAATGGCTGGCTCAATGCCCGTTGTTTCGGCGGCCACAAGATAGCGGTCAATGAGGTTGGCGAAAGGTGTTGGTTCAAGCGCAACGACAATGAGTATGCGATCAATATTCGATGCGACTGGCTTAAGTTGGCCGTAGTTATCAGGCCTTTGCAGTAGAGTGCTGCGCTCTAGACGCGCTTCAATGACTCCACTGTTGTCGGCTCCGGGTCGCCATATCACTTCGTCACCGGTGACCAAAGCATCGATGTTTGCGCGGACATAACAGCGATATATCTCGCCTTTTGTTTCGCCTTCTAGCGCTTCGACATCAAGCGTTTGCCCAAAATGCGCAATAATTAAACCGCGCTGTTCGGCGCCAAGTTCGCCTCCTAACACTTGATCGTCTAGTTTGCGTTGCTTCTTTTCAGCTCGGGCTGTTTTCTCTGCTTGTATTTTTTCGATGCGCCATTTTTGACGGCGATTGAGTTTACGTTTGCTCATGGGCTTCTCTGTTAAAAGGCGCAAGCATTCTATCAGTTTTTCTCATAGGCGGTTGTTCTAGTTCACTAAAGCCTATATTTTAGCTCTGATTAAAAATACAGAAGCGAATAACTTGCATGAAGCATAAAGATAATTTGATTTGGATTGATCTTGAGATGACTGGTTTAGAGCCAGAGTCTGATCGTATTATTGAAATCGCCACTATCGTCACCGATGCGAACCTCAATACCTTAGCTGAAGGGCCCGTTATGGCAGTGCATCAGAGCGACGAATTACTTGATTCGATGGATGAGTGGTGTACTCGAACACATGGTGAATCTGGTTTAACTCAGCGAGTAAAAGATAGCGAGTTCTCAGAGCGTGATGCAGAGCTGAAAACCATTGAGTTTTTGCAAGAGTGGGTTGATAAAGGTGTATCACCGATTTGTGGAAATAGCGTAGGCCAAGATCGTCGTTTCTTGGTCAAATACATGCCAGAGTTGGAAGCCTATTTTCACTATCGAACTCTCGATGTGAGTACTTTGAAGGAGCTGACTCGCCGTTGGAAGCCTGAAATTTTAGATGGCTTTAAAAAACAGGGGACACATTTAGCATTAGATGATATTCGTGAATCGATCGCTGAGCTGCAATATTATCGTGAGCACGTGTTAAAGATATAAATTTAAGCGTCTTACATCGCTGAGATTGCCTTGTGAGATAAGAAAACACTATAAGGTTTTTAAAATGAGTGAATTAGTCAAAGTAGAAATTAATGAAGGCGTTGCCATGTTAACGCTTAACAACGGCAAAGTGAATGCGTTTTCACATGAGATGATTGCTGACTTCAACGCAGCCTTAGACCAAGCAGAAGAAGCGAAAGCGCCTGTTGTGATCGCTGGACACCCTGGAATGTTCTCTGCGGGTTTTGATCTCAAAGTTATGCAGAAAAGTATGGATGCTGCGATGGCTTTGGTTAAAGAAGGCTCTACATTGACGCGCCGATTATTGTCTTTCCCGACGCCTGTGATTGCGGCATGTACTGGGCACGCTGTAGCGCAAGGTGCATTTACTCTTTTATGTAGCGATTATCGAATTGGTGCAGCTGGCGAGTTCAAGCTTGGCCTGAATGAAGTGGCGATCGGTATGACGATGCACCATGCGGGTATTACGATGGCAAAACATGGTGTGACGGATCGTTATTTGAATCGTTCACTTTATTTGGCGGAAATGTTTGATCCTGAAACAGCTGTTGAAGCGGGTTTTCTAGACGAAATCGTTGAATTTGAAAAAGTTGTCGAGACGGCGATTGAATACGCTAAAGCAACGAAGAAGCTTAATCGTCATGCGCACAAAGGCACTAAGCTTAAAGCGAGAGCTGGGCTTCTTGAAGAAATGGATAGAGCGATTGAGCTCGACGTCAACGGTAGTCTTTAGTTAACAGCATTTGAGTCATATTTTGTCTGTTCAACACATTCATATCTTAGGTATTTGCGGGACCTTTATGGGCTCGCTTGCCGCGCTCGCAAAAGAACAGGGTTTGCGCGTTACGGGTTGTGATCAGGGCGTTTATCCTCCAATGAGTACGCAACTTGAGTCACTCGGTATTGAGTTGATTCAAGGTTTCGATACGCAACAGCTAGATCTCGAACCCGATCTTTTTATCATTGGCAATGCAATTAGTCGTGGTAATGCCTTGCTTGAAGAGATTCTAGATCGAGGTTTGCCCTATACCTCAGGCCCTCAATTTCTTGCAGAACATATCCTGCAGGGAAAATGGGTGATGGGTGTTGCCGGTACGCACGGCAAAACCACGACAACGACCATGCTAGCGTGGATTCTTGAATATGCTGGAATGAAGCCGGGTTTCTTAATCGGTGGAGTGCCAAAGGATTTTGAATTTTCAGCTCGTTTGGGCGAAACCCCTTTCTTTGTGATCGAAGCGGATGAATACGATAGCGCATTTTTTGATAAGCGCTCGAAGTTTGTCCATTACAAATCTCGAACATTGATCGTCAACAATCTCGAGTTTGATCACGCCGATATTTTCGAAGACCTAAGCGCTATTCAAAAGCAATTCCATCATGTTATTCGTACTGTGCCGCGCAATGGTCGTGTGATTTATCCTCAAGGCAGTAAGGCTATTGACGAGACGCTTGAAAAGGGCATTTGGGCTGAGAAACAAAGTTTTGGTGGAGAGGGCTCTAGTGCAGAAGCTCGTTATCACCTAGTTGAATCTGATGGTTCAGTCTTTGATGTGCGCTTAGCGGACCAGACGCATCGAGTTACATGGTCTATGACTGGTGAGCACAACGTGTCGAATGCTTTGGCAGCGATGCTTGCTGCGCGTCATGTTGGTGTTGAGCTCGAGCATTCTGCGCAAGCTTTGAGTCAATTTGGCGGCATTAAACGTCGCATGGAAGTATTGGCCGATCGAGAGCAAATTGCTTTATACGATGATTTTGCACATCACCCTAGTGCTATTAAAACGACGCTCTCAGGGCTTCGCGCTAAGGTTGGGTCTGAAAAGATTCTAGCCCTCATCGAACCGCGTTCAAACACCATGCGTATGGGTATTCATGCAAACAAATTAGCACCGAGTGCTCAAGATGCAGATCAGATCATATGGGCTGATCTGTCGGGTAATAACGAGTTAGGGTGGTTGACGCCTGAACTATCCGAATACGCTAATCAACATATCGAAATCTCAGTTGATGCTATACAAGGTGTGGTAGATCGGTTCATTGAGATGCATGGCGGCACGAAAGTTCATGTGTTGATGATGAGTAATGGTGGCTTTGGCGGAGTACGCGAAGCTTTGCTAAAAAAATTAGGTTCAGAGTAAAAGTACTCTGAACCTGTTATTTGATCCCTGTTGTTGAGGATTGTATGAGCGAGTTTAAAGAAACAATTACTTTGGCGGTGACCGGGGCTTCAGGTGTTCAGTATGCGACGCGCTTGTTAGATGTTCTGGTTAAAGAAGGGCATCAGATTTTTGTAATGGTTTCTAAAGCTGCGCATATGGTCATTGCGACAGAAACTGAGCATAAATGGCCTGCCCAAGCTGCGCAATTAGAGCAGGTTTTGACGCAACAGTTCTCTGCAAAGCAAGGGCAGGTGAAAGTATTCGGTAAAGAGGACTGGATGGCTCCGGTTGCTTCTGGATCGGGAGCTCCAACCAAAATGGTTGTTTGCCCATGCAGCACTGGATCGTTGTCTGCAATTGCTAATGGCGCGAGCAATAATTTGATTGAGCGAGCGGCAGACGTTGCATTAAAAGAACGGCGCCAATTAATACTCGTTCCTCGCGAGGCTCCTTATTCAGAGATTCACCTTGAGCATATGTTGAAGTTGACAAAAATGGGAGCTGTGGTGATTCCCGCTTCGCCTGGTTTTTACCACAAACCGCAAAGTGTTGATGATCTTGTGGATTTCATTGTTGCGCGTATTTTGTCTCAGTTAGGAATTGAGCAAACGCTTCTTAGTAAGTGGGGAGAAGATCGAACATGAGCTCTTCTTCAGTCATCGATTGGTCGAAGACGGTAGCTGCAATCTGGCGAGCGAGGCAGCAGCATCTCCGTGCAGTGACACGGATTGATGGCATTGAGCTTGATCAGTTGTTGGGGATTGAGCGTCAGAAAAAACTAATAGTAGAGAATACAGAGCGTTTTATCGCTGGACTGCCGGCAAACAATGCTTTGCTGTGGGGCTCCCGCGGCACAGGTAAATCAAGCATTATTAAAGCACTTTTGAATGCTTATGCTGACAAAGGTCTGCGCGTGATTCAGATAGATAAAGATGATCTACTTGATCTTCCCGAGATCGTCGATGAACTCTTCGAGCAGCCCTACCACTTTATTGTTTTCTGTGATGATTTGAGCTTTGAAGAGGGTGATGCAACTTATAAAGCTTTGAAGAGTATTCTCGAAGGATCAATTGAATTGCCCCCCGATAATGTCCTGATTTACGCGACCTCTAACAGACGTCATCTTATGCCGGAATACATGAGCGATAACGAAGGCACCAAAGTCGTAGAAACAGAATTGCACTTTGCTGATGTGGTCGAAGAAAAAATATCTTTGTCGGATCGTTTTGGTTTGTGGTTGTCGTTTTATTCAATCAATCAAGATCAATATATTGAGATTGTCGACCAACTGTTTGGGCAGGTCGAAAATCGGCAGGCCATGCACGCCCAAGCTAAGCGTTTTGCGACCGGCAAAGGTGGACGTAGTGGTCGCACTGCACAGCAATTCTTTAAAGCCTATAGCGGGAAGTTTTAGTAGATGGTGATATTGGTGTCAGAGTACAAGGACTCTGACTCGAGTTTGAATTGCTATTTCCCCGTCTCTTGCTTCGCGTTTTCAAATTCCATTTCTTCAAAACGATAAGCCGCGCCAAAGCCTTCAACATAGGTTCCCGATTTCGGTTTGATTTCTACGAGGTGAAAGTCATTTAGGCTTTTTAATAACGAGACTGTCTTTCCTCGTTGTTGCTCGAAGATAGGCATGACTGTGTTAAACGTTGATGATGATCTGTCGATGAATTGAGCATCGCCTTTAAATATCAGTCGTTTTCTTGCAAAGATATTTTTTGTGTCTGTTTCGTCTTGCGTGAGCATCAACGAGCACTTGGCTGTTTGCTTTAAATTCTGTGTGTGGGCCGCAAGCTCACTGATAAAAATGTACAGCTTTTTGTTTTCGAGAATATAAGGGGTTGTTGATGCGTCGGGCTGTTTATTTTGATCGAGCGTGGCAAGCATGCATGATTGCGTATCTGCAATTAGTGATTCGATGTTTGTACTTATGTTGCTCACTTAGCAGCACCTTGCATGGATTTCGAACTAAGAATCGAAAATCCTAAATCTTTTGATGAGGCTGAACGAATCAATGCGGCTGCGACATCTGCGCCATCAATGGCTTTCAAATTTCCGGGCAATAGTTTGCAGATGAACTCAGATGCTTTTTCGCCAAGGCGAAATTCTTCTCTATCTCCTAGCAATAAACTTGGCCGTGCAATAGCGGCGTGTGCATAGTCGCAATGTTTGATTCTGTGTTCGACATCTTTTTTCATGCTGAGATAAGTGGATGGCATTTTTCCGTCTGCGCCATTTGCAGAGACAAGCCCGTAGAAACCAGCGCCATGCTCTTTACCTAGTTTCGCGAAAGCTTCAGGATACTCCACATCAATACGCACATATTCCATAGCATTTGGCGTTTTCTTTTTGGTTGAGCCCAAGGCGCAAAATAAGTCCGATACCTCATGACTTGGTGCTTCGAAAGAGCTTGGATTCTGAAGAAGCTTGTTCCAATCACAAATAAAGTAGCTGAGTTTCTGATGCTGATAATCTGATGAGTTTTGTGATCGAACAAAGGCATAGACTTCTTCGTATTGTTTATCTTCACAGAGCTGTTGTACGAGACTTCGTCCAATTAAGCCGCTGGCGCCAGCGACCCAAGCAATCTTTCTGTTAGTCAAAACTTACTCTCTTATTTTGTGCAGTTTTCCATAGTGTAGGGCGGCATGAGGGCCAAGGTCTAGGGCATATGAATCTTAAATGGTGGCCTATTTTGTAGTGGGTTTTTCGGCATATTTTTAAAAAGTTCGGCTTGGACACTAAAATTTACGATTTTAACTCTTTTATTTACCTCAAATACTGTATACTTCGCGCGATTTTTTTCACCCCGAACTTCGAGTAAGACGATGACAGACTTAAGCAAGTACAGAAACATAGGTATTTTCGCGCACGTTGATGCGGGTAAAACCACTACAACAGAACGTATTTTGAAACTCACCGGTAAGATCCACAAAACTGGTGAAGTACACGATGGTGAATCTACAACTGACTTCATGGATCAGGAAGCAGAGCGTGGTATTACTATTCAATCAGCGGCGATCACAGCATTCTGGAAAGATCACCGTATGAACATCATCGATACTCCTGGACACGTTGACTTCACAGTTGAAGTATACCGTTCTTTGAAAGTACTTGATGGTGGTATCGGCGTATTCTGTGGTTCGGGCGGTGTTGAGCCTCAATCAGAAACTAACTGGCGTTATGCGGATGAATCAGGCGTTGCACGTTTGATCTTCGTTAACAAACTAGACCGTGTTGGTGCTGACTTCTTGAAAGTTGTTGACCAAGTAGAAAACACACTTGGCGCGAAGCCTCTTGTTATGACGCTTCCAATTGGTCGTGAAGACACCTTTACAGGTGTTGTAGACATCATGTCTAAGAAAGCATACATCTGGGATGACTCTGGTCTCCCTGAAAACTACAAAGTTGAAGATGTACCAGCAGACATGGTTGAAGACGTAGACATGTACTACGAGCAGATGGTTGAAACTGCTGTAGAAATGGACGACGACTTGATGATGGCTTACATGGATGGCGAAATGCCAACTGATGAGCAACTTAAAGCGTGTATCCGTAAAGGTACTAACGAGCTTGCGTTCTTCCCAACTTACTGTGGTTCTGCATTTAAGAACAAAGGTATTCAGCTTGTACTTGACGCTGTTGTTGATTACTTGCCTTCTCCAACAGAAGTTCCAGCTCAGCCTCTTACTGATGAGCACGGCGAGCCTACCGGTGAAGTTGCAACAGTATCTGTTGACGAGCCATTCCGCGCATTGGCGTTCAAGATCATGGACGACCGTTTCGGCGCACTAACGTTTATCCGTATTTACTCTGGTAAGTTGAACAAGGGTGACACCATCCTTAACTCATTCACAGGTAAGACTGAGCGTATTGGTCGTATGTGTGAAATGGAAGCGGATGAGCGTATTGAACTTGATTCAGCACAAGCGGGTGACATCATCGCTGTTGTTGGTATGAAGAACGTACAAACAGGTCACACGCTTTGTGATACTAAGCATGAATGTACACTTGAAGCGATGGTATTCCCTGATCCAGTTATCTCGATCGCAGTTAAGCCAAAAGACAAAGGTTCAACTGAGAAAATGGGTGTTGCTATCGGTAAGATGGTTGCAGAAGATCCAACGTTCATCGTTGAAACTGACGAAGATTCAGGCGAAACCATCCTTAAAGGTATGGGTGAGCTTCACCTAGATATCAAAGTAGATATCTTGAAGCGTACTTTCGGTGTTGAGCTAGAAGTAGGTCAGCCACAGGTTGCATACCGTGAGACTATCACGCAAGCAATCGAAGACAGCTATACGCACAAGAAGCAGTCTGGTGGTTCTGGTCAGTTCGGTAAGATCGACTACCGCATCAAGCCAGGTGAGCAAAACACTGGTCTTACTTTCACTTCAACAGTTGTTGGTGGTAACGTTCCTAAGGAATTCTTCCCAGCAATCGAGAAAGGTTTCCAAGGTATGATGGAAACTGGTCCACTTGCAGGCTTCCCTGTATTGGACGTTGAAGTTGAACTATACGATGGTGCTTACCACGCAGTTGACTCATCAGCAGTAGCATTTGAGATTGCAGCAAAAGGTGCATTCCGTCAGTCAATGCCAAAAGCTGGTCCTCAACTTCTTGAGCCAGTGATGAAAGTAGACGTGTTTACTCCAGACGATCACGTTGGTGATGTTATCGGTGACTTGAACCGTCGTCGTGGCATGATCAAGGACCAAGAAGCTGGTAACACTGGTGTACGTGTTAAAGCGGACGTTCCTCTTTCAGAGATGTTCGGTTACATCGGTCACCTACGTACTATTACTTCTGGTCGTGGTCAGTTCTCAATGGAGTTCTCTCACTACGCACCTTGCCCAATGAACGTGGCAGAAGAAGTAATTGCTGAAGAAAAGGCTAAGAAAGAAGCTAAGTAAGCCTTAGTTCTTTTAGCTAAAAGCCCTGTTGGAAACAACGGGGCTTTTTTGTGCATAACAATAAATCAAGGAAGTACTGTTAATGAGCAGAGTCATCTCATTTGTTTTTCTATCGCTTTGTTTTTCTACCATGACCTTGGCAGAAAATTCTTTTCAATTTGCTGTATATGGAGCGGGAGCGAGTATCTCTCAAGACAATTCAGGATCAGGTAAGTTCTTAGGCTTAAGCGCGACGGCATATTTAGATCCGATCATGCTTGATGGAAGCAAGCCACTTGCCTTGGCAGCGAAATATCAACAAGTCTCAAGCGTATTTGCTTATCATACGCAGCTCGAATACTCCGACCTTGCTCAAGTTAGAGGTGGTCGTATTTTAGAAACAGTAGATAATGATCGCACTGGCCTTGGTGGCACTATCACGCATGAGAGTATTCCACTTTGGTTATCGGTAAATCATGTGTTTAGTGATGACGCAGAGCTTGGTTTTAGAGATGGGACTACGTTCACCAATAGCGATAGCATGACGGAGTTTGAGCTAGGTGTTTATGCATCAGAACACATGATCGCATCATTGATTTATAATGATGCAGTTGGTGATACCTATGGTTTAACCGTCGATGCATTGTTTGAGCTTGCTGATTTGGGTCAATTTATTGAACTGTCAGCGCTTTATCTTGAAATAGAGCACGATGAGATAGATTTGTCGGTTGTGAACAATACCGTTCGAAACTTAGATACAAATCCTTTAGAAGAGACTCAACTTGGTTTAGGTGTGACCTACTTTCCGACGAAGGCTATCGATGTTGGTCTCACGTATACATCCACAAAGTTGAGTCATGGCCCAGCTTCCAAAGAGCTGGTTTATAGCCTTAACGCAGGATGGTTCTTCAGCCAGGACACAGCCATTCGCCTTGAATATGCCTTATTTGAGGAAGATACTTTCTTTATCGATTCAAGCGTCAGCGCTGAACTGCTTTATCGTTTCTAATTCGATAAGTAGTTTTTCAAGATCTTGAGACAAAAGCATCTATTTTATCGAAATGGATGCTTTGCTAGTTCTTAGACCCCATATCTATCAGGCTTTGTTTTGCTTTATAAAATCGAGACAGGATGTGGGGAACCTTCAGAGGTATGACTTCCCTCACTAGGCGCACGATATAGCGGATGAGCGCCACGTGTTTCAATTGCTGGGCTGATTTCGCACGCTTAAGCATTGCGACATAACCTTCGTTAATCAACTCACTGGTGCGCTCTCTATTGTCTGATCGGCTGTAAGAAGAGAGATCTAAACCGACAACGATATCGGCTTGCTTGAGCTGTTCTTTGGTTTTATGGTCAATACAGATATCAATGGCGTTGCCCAGCGTGTCAGCCATGTTTTTAGGTGCTTGATAGCGTTTTGTGTGCGTAAGATCAACGCAAATAATGATGCCCGCACCCATCTTACGGACTAATGATACGGGTACGTTTTCAATAATGCCTCCATCCACGAGTTTTCGTCCATTGAGCTCCACAGGCGCAAAAAGGCCAGGTACTGCGACTGACGCACAAACGGCATCGGCAACTGAGCCTTTAGTGAAGATAATTTGCTCTCCGGTACAAATGTCGGTCGCGGAAATAGATAGGGGTATTTGTGCATCTTCGATTTGGGCATCGCCAAGATCTTTGATCAGCATTTCTCGGACTGCATTGGTAGAAAATAATCCTCCTGAAGCCCGCCAGCTAAAGCTCGCCATGCTTTTGAAGGTTAGATTCTCCGCAACGGCTGTCATGTCTTCAATTGATTTCCCAAATGCATAATAACTGGCGACGAACGCGCCGATACTTGTGCCGGAAACATAGTCGATTGATACACGCTCTTGTTTGAGCGCTTTGATCGCACCGATATGTGCAACGCCCTTTGCTGCGCCACCCCCAAGCGCAAGGCCAACTCTAGTATTAAAGGGGTTAAAGCTATTTAAACGTTGAAAGCGCATATCCGTTCGGCTCTTTTTTATTAGTAAAGACTGGGCTCTCCATCAGGGCGCGTCTTAAAGCGGCGATGAAGCCATAGATACTGTTCTTTGTGGCGTCGAATGTCTTCTTCTAAGCCTTTATTGATGATTGTTGCATTCTCGACTTCATCATCGCTTGGAAAGTTTTCATAAGGTTTTCCAAAGTAAAGACTGTAATGACCATCGTTGTCTTCACGATATTGCGCAAGCCGAAGTACCGTACATCCGGTTTCGCGCGCGATCCAAGCCGTTGTTGTAATGCTGGAAGCGGGTACTCCAAAAAATGGTGCGAAAACAGACTGCTTTTTGCCCATATCTTGATCTGGCGCGTACCACACTAAAGCGCCGGCCTTGATATCCTCTATCATATCTTTGACTTGGCGTTTGCTGTAGGGGCGCGCGTTGTAGACTAAGCGCGCACGTTCTATTGCAGCATCAAGCAAAGGGTTGTTTTGAGGGCGATACATATAGCCAAATTGTGTTACGGAGTTAAGAAGTGGCCCAGCTAAATCCAGCATGCTGAAGTGGCCGCCAACGAGCAAAATTCCTTTACCTCGCTCTTGTGCTTCTTTTAAGTTCTCAATGCCATGTACTGTAAGTTTATCAATATATGGAGTGTAGTTTCCCCACCAACTTGCCAGGCTCTCCATGTAGCCGGTGGCGTTTGATATAAATGTGTCGTACACAAGCTGCTCTCGTTCTTCTTCAGAGAGCTCAGGGAAGCAGGCGTTGATATTTCCTCGGGCTGTTTTGTAGCGACTACCTTTGAGTTTGTAGAGTCTATGGCCTAAGAATCGACCGAGGCCCATACGAGCGCCATGTGGCAAGCGGGCTAGAAGCCGCATTAGACCGATCAAAAGCCATGTTGGCCAAAATTTGGGTTTGAGGAAATTGGAGTAACGATGCTCTGGTTTGAGGTTTTGCATAAAGCCTAGCTTGTTTGTCCTAAAGTAACGCGCCTGAAATAGTATATTAAAGCGCGTTACGTTACTAAAGCTAAGCGTCTATTTTGTTCTTGACGGCGAAGTAAAAGATAAGACTTTCGCTTCGTGCTTAGTGCGCGATTTGAGGTAATCGTCTGGCTGGTTGAGTGCATAGCGCAGCTCTGCGATCGAATCATTCATCATTGATGAAATTTTCATGCATGCCTGCACTGGATTCTTACAACGCTTTCTCTCCATGTCGATCTGAAACTGGAGCCCTTGTAAGCGCTCTCTCATGTGCTTCGGAGCACCATTAATCACGGTTTCAATTGCATTTTTCCGAATGCTTTCGAGCTGTTCAGGATTCTCGCTTGCGAGGCGCATTAGTTCATCAAAATTGGGTAGCTCAACACGACCAAGCGCAGTTTTGCGTACGTCAACATCTTTCAAACGAAGCTTGCTGATCTCGCGTGATTTTCCATTCTGCATTGTAACGACCTCATACTGTTACGTGGAATGTATTGGCTATTTTATGTACAACTTTCAATTTGTTAAGAAAACAAAAGTAAAACCATACTTGCGTATCTTTAGAGGCTGTAGCTAAATGAAGGAGTCAGTTCGTTCGAAAGCGCCGCCTGAGTGATCTGATTGACTTAAAGTCGTCATATTAAAGGTGTAGCTTTCTAAAGTGGTCGAACATTCATGTTATGCACCGGGACGACAACTATGGACTTTCAGGCGATTCTTAAAATCGACAAAAGCGGGCGTCCTGTCCGTTGGATTAGCAAAGAAACTGCAACTCATTTAGTGTGTACAAACAAAGTGTTGTGGGCGTTTGGCGATCAAACTGTGGCGATGCGCGGAGGCTATAATCGTCTAGGGGAGCGTTCAGTTGTCTACTTGTCTCCGATTATGGCGGTCGATGGTTCTGTCTCTAAACACGCCATAAACATCCCTTTGATGAACAAATATCTATTTCGTCGCGATCAACATACTTGTATGTACTGCGGACAACATTTCTCGCGATTATCGCTGACGCGTGACCATATTCACCCGCGGTCGCGAGGCGGCAAGGATGTGTGGACTAACGTTGTATCAGCATGTAAACCCTGCAATCAGCGCAAAGGAGCGAGAACGCCTGAAGAAGCAAACATGCCTCTGCTCGCCGTGCCCTTCAAACCCACGTTTTCAGAACTTTTGTATCTTCAAAATCACAGTATTTTGGATGATCAGATGGCGTATCTTAGAAAGGGGTTCAAGCATTTAGCGGGCGACTTTGCAGTGAGTGTTCGATAAGGCTGTTTTAACTCATCGCACTGACGAGATAGAAAGACTATAATTGGCGCTATATCCATAGCGTTGAACAATTGAATGTCAAAATCCGACCCAAATAAGTCGCAAAATCCTCCTTCCCAATCGAAACATGACCCTCATGCGGCGAAAGAAGCCGAAAAGTATGCGCAGCCTATTGCGAGCAGAGAGCATATCTTAGATTTGCTTGAGCAAAGTGGCGAAGCATTAACACATCCGCAAATTGCTCATGTTCTTGAAATCTCAGATCCCGAGGGTTTTGAAGCCTTACGTCGTCGTTTGATCGCGATGAGCCGTGATGGTCAGTTAGTTTGTAATCGTCGACAGCAATATCAGCCAGCCGCTCGAGTCGATTTCTTGAAAGGAATCGTCATAGGGCATCGCGATGGTTTTGGCTTTGTGAAACTCGAGAAAGGCGGGGATGATCTACTGTTGTCAGCGAAACAAATGCAAAGTGTGTTTGACGGTGACAGAGTGCTTGTTCGGGTTGATCACGTTGATGCGAAAGGTCGCGGTCATGCTGTGATCATGGAGGTCATTGAACGCAATACAAAAGATGTTGTTGGGCGCATTTTCTTTGAAAGTGGTTTGTGTTTTGTTGAAGTCGAAAGTGTTCGAGAGACTCAACAGGTTGTGGTTGCTCAAGAAGACACCTTAGGTGCGAAGCATGGGCAATATGTTGTTGCTAAAATCTTGCATCAGCCATCTAAACGAGAACACGCGACGGGTGAAGTTACCGAAGTGCTCGGGGATCACTTAGCACCGGGTATGGAGATCGAGGTAGCGATTCGTTCTTATAATATTCCTCATGAATGGCCGGAAGATTTAATCGCTCAGATTGAATCGTTTACACCAGAGGTTAGCGAGGCCGATAAATCTGGACGCATTGATTTAAGGGATCTTCCTTTAGTTACTATCGACGGTGAAGACGCACGAGACTTTGACGACGCTGTGTATTGCGAGCGCCGCGACGAAGGTGGTTGGCGTCTATATGTCGCGATTGCAGACGTTAGTCATTACGTTAATGTTGATAGCCCCTTAGATCATGAAGCGAACAAGCGCGCGACATCGGTATATTTTCCAGATCATGTCGTACCGATGCTACCGGAGTTGCTATCTAACGGCCTATGCTCTTTGAATCCTAAAGTTGATCGTCTGTGTATGGTCTGCGAAATGGAGTTGAGCCCAGAGGGTAAAGTAGAAAAGAGTTATTTCTACGAGGCTGTTATGCATAGTCATGCTCGCATGACCTATAACCAAGTCGGCACGATTTTGGATGAGCCTGATAGTGTTGAAGGAATCCAATTATGCGAAGACTTTGCCGAGCGTTTACCGCAGATTTATGACCTTTTCGAGTTGTACCAAGCTTTAAGAAAACGCCGAACAGAACGTGGCGCGATCGATTTTGAAACAGTTGAAACGCAAATTATCTTTGGTGAAGAGCGCAAAATCGATGCGATCGTTCCTCGTGAACGAAATGATGCACATAAGATCATTGAAGAATGCATGCTATGTGCGAATGTGGCGACAGCGGAATTTCTAATCGCTGAGAAATTGCCTGCCTTATACCGTGTTCACGAGGGGCCGGGTGAACAGAAGCTCGAAAACTTACGCGCCTTCCTAAACGAGCAGGGCTTATTTTTGGGTGGAGGAGAAACCCCCAATCCTGCTGATTATCAAGTCTTGTTTGAGCAGATCGCTGATCGTCCTGACTTTAGCGTGATTCAAACAATGATGCTGCGTTCGATGAGCCAAGCGGTATACAGCCCAGAAGAGAAAGGGCATTTTGGCCTAGCATACGAACACTACGCGCATTTTACTTCTCCTATCCGGCGTTACCCAGATTTGCTTGTCCACCGAGCGATTAAGTCGGTGATTTTTAGTGATAGAAAAACGGATCGTGTTCGACGTCATCCCGATCAGAATGGTGCACAGAAGTTTCCATATGACTTTGAGCGCATGCTCAATTTGGGTGAGCACTGCTCGATGGCTGAGCGCCGCGCAGACGAGGCAACTCGTGACGTTACAAACTGGCTTAAATGTGAGTATTTACAGCAACATCTTGGCGAAACATTCGAGGGCTTAATTGCCGCAGTGACGGGATTTGGTTTCTTTGTCGAGCTAGCCGATTTGTATGTTGAAGGGCTTGTGCATGTGGCGAGCCTCGAAGGTGATTACTATCAGTTTGATCAGCAGAAACAACGTTTAACCGGTGAACGTTCAGGTAAACGCTTTGCGTTAGCCGATAAAGTTCTCGTGCAAGTTGCAGCGATTAACTTAGAAGAACGCAAGATTGATCTCATTTTGGTGGGTCAAGGTAAGAGTGCCAAAGCTAGACGTGGCAAACGTACCGAAGATCGCCGAGATAAAAGTTCTCATCGTGGTAAAGGTGGTGCATCTCGACGCGGTGAGGCTGGTTTGTATGAGTCGAAAAGCGCTGGTGCCGGAAAACGTAAAGACCGTAGAAGTGGTCATGAGAATTCGGGTAAACGCACTAAAAAATCTAACTCAGAGGCTCATCCTAAGTCTGCCAAACCATCCTTAAGTGGTAAGAAAATGGGCGGCAAGGATAAACTTAAATCGAAGAAAAAGGCGAAGCCTTTGAAAGTGGGGCAGGACCTGAATGCACCGAGTTTACCGAGCAATAAAGAAGTAGGTTTGCATGATGATGCGGCGCCGAGGCGTCGTGCGAAGCTAAGGCCTGTTGCGCAACCTAGAAAACGGAAAGTACAACCTGATGAGTAAGTTAGATACAGTTTTTGGTCTGCATGCGGTTGAGTCGCTGCTTGAAAAAGAAGCTGACAGCGTAAAGAGCCTTCTAGTGATGCAAGGGCGCGAGGATAAGCGCTTGCAGCGCGTGTTATCTCTTGCTGATAAGTCAGGAATTTCTTATAAGCTTTGCCCTCGAAGAGAACTTGATGATCTTGTGCGTGGTCGTCACCAAGGTATTGTCGCGCTTGTCGAGCCGAGTAAAGAACTTAATGACAACGATCTTGAAGTGTTGCTCGATGGCTTAGACGAGCCTCCGTTTTTATTGATCTTAGACTCAGTGACAGATCCGCATAATCTTGGCGCTTGCTTGCGCTCTGCTGATGCGGCAGGTGCACATGCTGTCATTACACCAAAAGATAAATCTGCACCTTTAAATGCTGTAGCGAAAAACGTTGCTTCGGGTGCTGCGGAACATGTGCCTTTGATTCGAGTGACTAATTTGGCGAGGAGCATGCGATCCTTGCAAGATCGTGGAATCTGGATAACCGGCGCTGCAGGTGAGGGCGCTTCGGATATTTATCAAACTGATTTTAATGGTCCAACCGCTATTGCTATGGGGGCCGAGGGAAGTGGCTTGCGCCGTCTCACGCGTGAACACTGCGATCAGCTGACAAAAATTCCGATGGCGGGCTCGGTAAGTAGTCTCAATGTCTCTGTGGCAACGGGTGTTTTCCTGTTTGAGGCGATGCGTCAAAGATCCTCTAACAAGTCATAAATTAGCGTCTATAGTTCATGCAATCTTTCAAATAAGGATTGCTTTTGAATGCTTCGACTACTGTTCCTTCTTCTATTTTCAACAAGCGTAATCGGCAGCACTGTTTCGGATATTAGTGCTGCTGCCGGTGAAACGACGAATCATGCCGCGAGCAATGTAAAAGATTGGTATAGCGATGCGACGAATACTGCGCTGTTCAGTATTGGTGAGGCAGATATTACCGTTATTGATTTGGTGTGGGTAGTTGTCGTTCTGGTTGGGGCTTTTACCTTTTCATCCTTACTGCGTCGCTTCTTAAACCGCCTTACCGTTAAACATGAAAGCTTCTCAGTGTCAGGCATGTTTACGCTTGGCCGATTATTGCACTACCTGATTTTACTCATTGCCGTATTTTTGTGTTTTGCCTTACTGGGCATTGATTTTACGAAGTTAGCGATTGTCGCAGGTGCTTTGAGTGTCGGTGTTGGCTTTGGCTTGCAGTCTATCTTTAACAACTTTATTTCTGGTTTGATTCTACTGTTCGAGAGGCCAATAAAGGTTGGAGATTTAATTGAACTCGACTCGGGTACGCGAGGCAGAGTCAAAGCAATAAATGTTCGAAGTACTCAAATCACGACGTGGGATAACATTGATTTACTTGTCCCTAATTCGGAATTTATTTCAGGGAGAGTGATCAACTATACCTTGAGTGATGACGTGCGCCGTCTGCATATCCCTTTTGGTGTCGCGTATGGTTCTGATAAGGAAATTGTTAAACGCGCTGCTATTGAAGCTTCGCTCGAGCTGTCATGCACCATTAATCACGGGGCACACAAGCCAGATGTGTGGTTGATCAATTTTGGCGACAGTTCATTAGATTTTGAGTTAATTGTTTGGGTAAATGGAAATGAATTGCCTATCGATAAGCACCCAATTGGTATGTATTTGTGGGAGATCGAAACCAAACTCAGTGAGTACGAGATTGAAATACCATTTCCTCAACGTGATTTGCGTTTGCGTTCGATAGATAAAGAAGTTTTCAATGCGATACCAGAACGATCGCTGTGAGCTTAAAAATAGATAAGCACGCTATCGGTTTACTGGATAGCGTGCTGTACAGGCTACTTCAACAAGTTTAAAAGCGCGTCTGCAGTTGCGTGCGAAGATCCCGGGTTTTGGCCTGTCACTAGCAAACCATCCACTTCAATGTGTTCTTGCCAGTTTTCTTTCGCCGAGTATATACCGCCATTTGCTTTGAGCATTTCTTCTACAGAAAATGGTACGACCTCACTTAGCTCTACTGCTGCCTCTTCGCTATCAGAAAACCCCGTCACTTTTCGACCAGACACAATGTATTGTCCAGATTCATCTTTGGTTGATTTAAAAACAGCGGGGCCATGGCATACGGCGCCAATAGGTTTCTCTTGATTCCAGAATGTTTCAATCAAAGAAATCGATTTCTCGTCATTGGCGAGATCCCATAAAGGGCCGTGGCCGCCTGGATAAAAAATCGCATCAAAGTTTTCTGCATCCATATCGGTCAATACTTGAGTGTTAGCGATGAGTTCTTGTAAGCCTTCGTCTTGATAGTAACGCTCAGTTGTTTCGGTTTGTGCTTCTGGATTAGTGCTGCTCGGATCAATCGGCGCTGCCCCGCCTTTAGGTGACGCGATAACGATATCAGCGCCAGCATCTTTGAATGTGTAGTACGGGGTTGTGAACTCTTCTAGCCAAAGCCCTGTTGCATGAGCCGTTTCGCCGAGTTGTGAATGTGATGTTAAAACCATTAGTACGCGCATCAATAAGTCTCCTGACAAATGAATATGTTTTCGAGCTTGAGATTAGGGTAGTCTTTGAAATAAGAGAAATTGAATGATTGCATATCAGGCATAAGAAATTTGGATATCAGAAATAAAGATATAAATCTTTTAGTGACATTTCACGCGGTATATCAAGAGTTGAATGTATCGAGAGCCGCTGAGCGTCTAGCTATTAGTCAGCCGGCTTTGAGCCAGCGTTTGAACAAACTAAGGTCAGAAATTGGTGACCCTTTGTTTGTAAAAACGCAGCGGGGTTTAACATCTACACCTAAAGCACACGAGTTAGCGCCAAAAATTGCACAGCTTGTCGATAAGCTTGAGGCTTTTTATTTGGATCTAGATGAGCAAGAGTTTCTTCATCGCGAAGATCGGATTGTTATCTACAGTACGGACTATATGGAGCAGCGTTTATTGCCAACATTGCTCCCTTATGTTCAAGAACATGCGCCTAACTTAAGTCTAGTATTCAAAAATACAATGGGGCGTTTGCCTCGATCAGAACTAGAGAATGGCTTGTGTGATATTGCGATTGCGGGGTTTTATTCTGATTTGCCTGATTCATTTCGAAATCAGTACTTAGATACTGAGACGTTCAAAGTGTTGGTTGATCGCTCAAATAGTATTGTGGGTGATCAGCTTGATTTAGAAAGTTATTTGCGTTGTCACCATTTGGTCACGACTTTAACGGGAGATTTAAACGGGAATATCGATAAAGCCTTAAAACGTATGGGTAAAAAGAGAAATGTGATTGCAGGAGTATCGAGTTTCTTATCTCCGGCAAGTGTGGTCGTGCATTCCGATTTAGTGGTGACTTGTTTGGGTACGATCGCAGAAAAGGCATGTGAGTTATACCCTTCACTGCAAGTACACTCTTTGCCTTTGCCAGATCAATCAATTCGGATTAATCAGATATGGCATGAGCGCACTCAAAATGATCCCTTGCGCCAATGGTTAAGAGCTCAGATCAAAGACTTGATTTGATCTGAGCTCATTGAAGGTGAAGTCGATAAGTTGTGAGCGCGAATTCCATTGTTCAACTGATCTTATGATTTTTTTGTACTCAGTATTTCGCGATATTTTTGCATGATAATTAGCATCACAATACTCGCTAGGCGCTCGTATATATCGCTCATATGCGCTTTATTTGGAAGGTTGTCACGTAATACGTTTTGAATGGTTTTAAAGCGATCTGAGCCTGCGTGTTGATCTTGTTCTAGTGTTTGCATAACAAGCTTCATGATCGTCCCATAATCATCGCCCCCTAAGTCATGCATAATGTTGTTTGCATGTACTTCGAGTTCATTCGTAGACATCGACTTTAAAGCTGCTACGAGCTCTTTTTCATTGAGTTTAATGATGTCGTGATGAGAAAGTGTGGTCATAGTGGTCTCTATTTTTCTGCGCTTTTAAAGGTGCTGTTGTTAGGCGATCTGAGTAATGCTTTGGAACTTGCCTTGCTCGTTAAATTGAATAGCGAATGTTCCACTGATTCCATCATGTGTGGTGAAAGAGCTTAGGATATTGGCTGGAAATTGCACGCTACGGCCATCGCGAGACATAGCCCGAACAAGCTGCGACTCTCCTCGGTAGAGCCTGAGCCATTCCTCTCTTGATATGCGTAAATCAACAATAATCTGCTGCATGTCGTGCGTGATATAGGCTAAACGTGTTTCACGAACCAGTATCGTTCCCAGAATAATAGTACTTTTTCAGGGTATTTTGTTCGGCCTAGGCTGCCATTATAGCGAGCGAGTGCTCGAATTAGATTACCTTTTTCTCGGTTAATGTAATGCTTAAGTATTGTGCATCCATAGCGTAAGTTAGTGGCTGTATCCATGAGATTGTCTTCGGTTCGACCAATTTCATTTTTCCAGAATGGCATGACCTGCATTAGGCCTTGAGCACCCACGACGGAGATAGCAAAACGCTTGAATAAGCTCTCGACATGAATCACTGATAGAACGAGTTCGGGTTCAAGCCCTGCGCGCTTTGCTTCAGAGTGCACGAGCTTCAGAAAATCAACACGCTCTTTTGGGTCTTTGATGTAACGTTTTAACCTGCTCGACATATCGACTAGCCAAACTTCCGCGTCAAAGCGATCATCAAAGCTTGATGCATCGGTGACTGCTTCTTGTAATAGCTTGGTTAGTTCGGTATCGGGTTCTTGTATGGCCCAACCAAGAACGGGCAGCCATAGTAAAATGGCCGCCAGAACAATGCGATAAATGCGATATAAAGCTTGTTTATGCAAGACCAAGCCTATTACAAATTTCCTCTACTGCACTATCGACAGAGAATTCTTGGTTTTCAGCATCTGAACGGCCTTTATATTCGAGTGTGCCGTTCTTCAGACCTCGATCACTGATCACTACGCGATGCGGAATACCTATCAATTCCATGTCAGCGAACTTGAAGCCTGGGCGCTCGTTTCTATCGTCCATTAGCACATCGATACCTTTGGCTTTAAGCGCTTCATACAGCTCTTCAGTTTTTTCTGCGACAGCTTCGGATTTATGCATATTTAAAGGCACGAGGGCGAGATCAAAAGGCGCCATAGCTTGTGGCCAGATAATGCCATTGTCGTCGTTGTTTTGCTCGATTGCAGAGGCGACGATGCGTGAAACGCCAATGCCGTAGCACCCCATTTCCATAATTTTGGCTTTACCATTTTCATCGAGCACAGAAGCATTCATGGCTGAGCTGTATTTATCTCCAAGCTTGAAGATGTGTCCCACTTCGATGCCACGCTTAATAACGAGTGACCCTTTACCGTCAGGGCTTGCATCGCCTTCAACAACATTGCGAAGGTCTGCGATTGTGTTGAGTGCGACATCTCTTTCCCAATTAACGCCAGTTAAATGGAAACCTGTTTTGTTTGCGCCGCAGCAGAAATCTGAAAGATGCGCAGCACTGCGATCCACGACTGTTAATATGTCTAAACCGATAGGGCCTAGTGAACCAACTTTTGCATTTAGTTCTTTCTCGATACGTTCTTCCGGTGCAAATTGTAACGGAGATGCGACCCCTTCAATTTTTTCGGCTTTGATATCGTTCAGTTCGTGATCGCCACGTAGAACAAGCGCTACCAAAGGCGCTTCGGCATCGTCTTCGCCTTCAGGTGCTTCGCCTAGCACAATGAGCGTTTTCACGCATTGTTCTGCGCTGATATTAAGCGCTTCAGCTACTTCAGCAATTGTATTCTGTTCTGGTGTCGCAACCTCAGCCATATCCTGACTTGGCGCATTACGCTCTCCAGTAGGTGCTAGAGCTTCGGCCATTTCTATATTTGCGGCATAGCTGCTTTCTGTTGAGAAAGCGATGTCATCTTCGCCTGAACCAGCTAGCACATGGAATTCATGAGAAGAACTGCCACCAATGCTCCCTGAATCGGCTTGTACTGGACGAAAATCAAGGCCTAATCGCTCGAATATACGAACATATGCCGCATGCATTTGCTCGTAGGTCTCGTCTAATGATTCCTTGTTTACGTGAAACGAGTAAGCGTCTTTCATGACAAACTCGCGTGCGCGCATCACGCCAAAACGTGGGCGGCGCTCGTCACGGAATTTGGTTTGGATCTGATAAAAGTTAGCAGGTAGCTGTTTGTAGCTTTTTAGTTCATCGCGAATGATGTCAGTGATAACTTCTTCGTGCGTTGGGCCAAGGCAAAAATCGCGTTCGTGACGGTCTTTAATACGAAGTAATTCTCCTCCATATTGTTGCCAGCGCCCAGACTCTTCCCATAGTTCAGCTGGTTGAACAACTGGCATCAAAAGCTCTTGTGCACCTGCTCGATCCATTTCTTCTCGAACGATATGTTCGACCTTTCGTAGCACTCGCAAGCCCATGGGGAGCCAATTGTATAAACCAGATGCGAGTTTACGAATCAAACCTGCTCGCAGCATGAGTTGGTGGCTAATAACTTCAGCGTCAGATGGGGTTTCTTTTTGAGTTGCGATAAGGAATCGGCTAGCGCGCATTTGCTGTGATTGTCCTGTAGTAGAGATAGTCAGTTAACGTGATCAAGTATTGCCATGTATGAGAGGGCAGGTGATCGTATTGCTCAATGGCGCTTATTTTAAAGAGCCTGAGACTAATCGTATAGTCTAAGTTTGAATAACAAGAGAACATTTAATATGGCCTTACAAGCAGAAGAAGTTCAAAGCTTGATTCGCGCATGGATCCCCATGGCTGAAGAAATTGATTTGCGCGTAGAAACGATTGAAGAGGGATTCTCAAGAATTCGTATCCCATTTGACGACAAAAATAAGCGCCCTGGTGGGAGTGTATCCGGCCCAGTTCTAATGGCTGCTGGTGATACCGCGATGTATGTCGCGATTTTAGGTTCTATGGGCAAGGTCGCGATGGCGGTTACGAGTAATTTGAATATTAACTTTATGCAGCGCCCAGGCGAGGAAGATATTATTGCTGAAGGTAAAATTCTAAAGTTAGGTAAATGTATCGCTTACTGTGAAGTTGATATTGTTACTTCGGAATCGAAAGAGCTAGTGGCCCATGTAACAGGGAGCTACGCATTACCGCCCAATTAACGGTACAGAAGGGTCGAGCGCTTCTTCATTGAATATGAATCGATTACGACCTTGATCTTTTGCTTCATACAACGCACTGTCTGCGCGTTTTACAAGGTCTGCGCGGTCTTGGTTTGGGTGAGGGTATGCCGTTGCACCGCCGATAGAACATGTGATTTGAACTTTCTTTTCATCATGCTCAAAGTGCAGTTCAGCTACTTTTCTGGTTAAACGTTCTGCGATTGTTGATGCGCCTTCTTCGCCAGTGTTAGGAAGTAATAATATAAACTCCTCACCGCCGTATCGTGCAACGCAATCTGCAGGGCGCATAAGTGTTTCTGACAAGCAGCTCGCGACTTTGATTAGAACTTCATCGCCAAAGATATGGCCATAGTTATCATTAATCTGTTTAAAGTAATCGAGATCTACCATCAATATGGATAGGCATGATTTCAAGCGAGCACCTCTTTGCCATTCTTTTTCAAACTCGGCATCGAAAAACATTCTGTTTTTGATTTGAGTGAGAGGGTCAGTGACGCTTAGTTTTTCAAGTTCTTTGGCGCGTTCTTCGGCAATAAGATTGTTTGAAATAGCCTGCCAATAATCATGCTCGGCTGATTTTGAGGCAATTAAAATATATCCCCATGACGTGACCATTAAGCCTGCATATAAGAGGTCATTAGCGTTTTGATTCCATAAGAAATAGATAATGCTTGGATAAAATAAAACGACTGGATAAAGTTTTCGAATGAGTGGAGAGATGCTTAAAGTGCTGGTTCCCCCCATTGCGAAGGCGGCTAGAACAATGAGCATCGGTGGCTCAATGTTCGTCAATTCGCTGTCATAGAAAATCCACGCGCTCATCAATCCCCAGTGCAACGCCGCAAGAAGAATGCTTGTTGTAAGCCACATCTCTAAGAAGTTGACGTTATGTTTGTCTACTTGTTTTCGTAGAAATAGATGGGTTAAGCGAGTGATAAATATTAAGACAATCAGACCGCTATTGATTTGGAAGAATAGAGGGCTTGATTCATGCAGATTAAGCGAGAACGCAATGGCAAACCAAACGATGGCATAAATAAAAATGCCTGGTTTTGCTCGATTTGCTAAATCATTGAATGCTTTTATACGTAGAACACTGTAATAATCTGTATCGCTCATTTGAAGAGCTATGCCTCGCTATTTTTATAATTTAGTGCTCAGCCGGTAATATTAGTGCACTTATCATGATGAGCTAAGCCCAACCGACTGATAGCGCTAAGTTTAGCATAGGCTACTAATTCGGCTGATAAGAATGGTAGATATGTGATCATGTTGGCTTGTGGTACGATTTTTCTACAATGCATTGAGGGTAGTTTCAGTGTTTCGTTTGTTGATTCCAGTGATTGTTTTGATTGCAATCATCCTATTTGTGAAAGCTTATAATTCGGGTTCTCCTCAACGAAGAAAGAAGCTTGTTTTTGGCTTTTTGTTTAGCGTGCTATTTGCTGGTGTGTTGTTTTTGACATTAACCGGTCGACTGCATTACATCGCTGCGGTTGTGACAGGTTTAATCCCTTTTGCTCGACGTATTTATCCTTTACTGCGCTATGTGCCTGTTTTACGAAGGTTCGTGTCTGAAAGAAGGAAGGGAAAGCAAGATAAAGATGAGTCTGGTGACGAACTTAAAAAAGCGACGATTACCACGAGAGATGATGCGCTCAAGGTATTGGGATTAGCTGAAGGCGCGAGCAAGCAGGAAATTGTAGATGCGCATCGTAAGCTAATGCAGAAATGTCATCCTGATAGGGGAGGCAATGATTTCTTGGCTGCGCAACTAAATCAAGCCAAAGACATCTTATTATCTTAAAAAAGTTCTTGCTGAGGGTGTTCCGTTTTCTGGACTTTTAAGCGCAACTCTCCTTCTTTGACTTTGGCGGTCAGCACTTCGTTATGTTCCACTTGATCTGGTGATACAATCGCCTTTTTTTCATTGTTCAGTAGGACGCTATACCCTCGATCCATTGTTGCTAAAGGACTGACAAGATTAAGTTTGTTGACAGCTAAGCTCAGTTGATGCTCTTGTTGGGACATAACTCTTTGTATTATGTCGGAGAGTTTTTGAGAAAGATGCTGGGTCTTGTGCTTAGCTTGAGCGAGTTGCAACTTCGGGTGGAATCGCTCTAGTCGCCCCTCTATTTTGCTTATCGATACTGCATTGTTTTGAATTTTCGTTTGCGCGGCTTGATGTAAGCGACCAACCAAATTTTCTGCGTGTAATCGTTTTTGGGCGAGTAAGTAACTCGGACTTTGCAGTCGATTACGATGCGTATTCAAGATCTGCTGAGATTGGTGAAGTTTGTTTCGCAACAAAAACTGTAATCGACGATGTTGATCATCTAATTTTTGGGTGAGCTCATACTGATCTGGTGTGATGTATTCTGCCGCAGCAGAAGGTGTGGGGGCGCGCATGTCTGCAACCATATCGGCAATGGATACATCTACTTCGTGCCCAACCGCACTCACAATTGGCAATGCACTATCAAAGATTGCACGAGCAACAACTTCTTCATTGAATGCCCATAAGTCTTCTAAAGAGCCACCTCCACGGCCTACGATCAATACATCTGCAATCTGTTTATCATTTGCGAGTTGGATTGCTTTTGCGATTTCTTGTGCAGCGCCTTCGCCTTGCACTTTGACAGGGATTAATATTATTTCCAATCCTGGAAAGCGGCGCTTCGTAACGTGGATGATGTCGTGTATGACGGCTCCCGAACGAGATGTAATGACACAAACGCGCTTAGCCATTTGAGGAATTGGTTTTTTATGCTGTCTGTCAAAAAGACCTTCTTGATTTAGCTTAAGCTTCAAAGCGTCAAATGCGGCTTGAAGTGCGCCGAGCCCAGCTGGCTCCATGCTATCGACGATCAGTTGATAATCGCCGCGACCTTCATATAGGCTGAGTTTCCCACGAACAATAACTTCATCACCGTCTTTTGGTTGGAAGCGTAGTCGTTGATTGGCACCGCGAAACATGGCACAGCGAATTTGCGCTTTTTGGTCTTTTAAAGAAAAGTACCAATGGCCTGAACTTGGTCTTGCAAGGCCGCTAAGCTCACCGCTTACCCATACTTGTGCGTAACTGACTTCAAGCATTCGTTTAACTTGGCGATTCAGTTCTGAGACGCTAAGTGCGGTCGGTTTATTGTTGGTGGCTTCTTGAGGGAGCATAGCGGGCTTATGTTGACCAGTTGGTTATGAAAAGTCTATATAAATTAGTGATTTACAGCAAGTTGCTAGGGCGACTATAATAAACCGCTTTTCTCGGCAAGGCTAAGGAATCCTCCCTATGTTGCGAATAGCTCAAGACGCATTAACTTTTGACGACGTCCTACTCATTCCTGGGTATTCGGAAGTCCTTCCCAACCAAGTGTCGCTCAAAACTCGACTCACTCGTAATATCGACCTCAATATCCCTTTATTGTCCGCGGCGATGGATACTGTTACCGAAGCGAATCTCGCGATTGCGATGGCTCAGGAAGGTGGTATCGGTATTGTTCACAAAAATATGACCGTTGAGGAACAAGCTGCAACGGTAAAAGCCGTTAAAAAATTCGAAAGTGGCGTGGTGAAAGACCCCATTACTGTATCGCCTCATAATACTGTCCGCGAAGTATTAGAGATTACTGCAGCAAACAAAATCTCAGGCCTCCCAGTTGTCGATGGCAAGGACTTACTTGGAATTGTAACTGGACGCGATATTCGTTTTGAAAGCCGTCTAGATACTAAAGTGTCAGAAATCATGACGCCGAAAGAACGATTGGTGACTGTGAAAGAAGGCGAGACAAGTGATGCCATTAAAGATATGTTGCATAAAAATCGTATCGAAAAGGTTTTGGTTGTTAATGACGACTTTGAATTAAAAGGGCTTGTCACGGTTAAAGACATTCAAAAGTCTCAAGATTATCCAAACGCAAGCAAAGATGAGTATGGCCAGCTTCGTGTTGGTGCTGCTGTTGGTACGGGTGAAGGGACAGAAGAGCGTGTTGCTGCGCTCGTTGCAGCAGGTGTCGACGTGATTGTAGTCGATACCGCACACGGTCATTCGAAGGGCGTGCTTGATCGTGTCCGTTGGGTAAAAGATAACTACCCTCAAGTTGACGTTATTGGCGGTAATATTGCGACGGCAGAGGCTGCAATTGCCTTAGCTGAAGCGGGCGCCGATGCTGTGAAAGTCGGGATTGGCCCTGGTTCGATTTGTACCACTCGAATTGTTGCAGGTATTGGCGTTCCTCAAATTTCTGCCATTGCAAACGTGGCTGAAGCCCTGCAACCACTTGGTATTCCGCTTATCGCAGATGGGGGTATTCGTTTTTCTGGTGATGTGGCAAAAGCGATTGTTGCTGGAGCTAGCACGATCATGATTGGCAGTTTGTTGGCTGGTACTGATGAGGCGCCTGGTGAGATTGAGTTATATCAAGGTCGTAGCTACAAAGCATATCGTGGCATGGGCTCATTAGGTGCAATGGGACAAGCTCAAGGTTCGAGCGATCGTTATTTCCAAGACGCGAAATCTGGTGTCGACAAACTCGTGCCAGAAGGTATTGAAGGACGAGTTGCGTGTAAGGGACCAATGACTGCTATTATCCATCAACTTATGGGCGGTTTGCGTTCTAGTATGGGGTATACAGGCAGCGCGGATATTGAAGAAATGCGCACTAAACCTGAATTTACAAAGATTACTGCAGCAGGGATGAAGGAAAGTCATGTTCATGATGTAACAATTACCAAGGAAGCGCCTAACTACCGCGTCGGTTGATAAGTAGAGTGAAGTTTTAAGTAACAACAATCGGGAGTCAGCGGCTCCCGATTGTTTTTTAAGGTATTAAAAAGTATGTCTAGTTCTGAATCTGTATCGCAAAACATTCATGCACATCGTGTGCTTATTTTAGATTTTGGTTCTCAATACACTCAGCTTATTGCTCGTCGTGTTCGTGAAATTGGTGTGTTTTGTGAGATTCGCGCATTTGATATGAGCGACGAAGAGATCAAAGAGTATCAGCCTAAAGCGATTATTCTCGCAGGTGGTCCTGAGTCTGTAACCGGCGATAACACCCCTAGAGCCCCGCAAGCTGTGTTTGACTTAGGTGTACCGGTTCTTGGTATTTGCTATGGCATGCAAACCATGGCGGAACAATTAGGTGGTCGTGTTGAAAGCTCAGAAGTTCGCGAATTTGGTTATGCACAAATTGAAGTAGTAGGTAATAGCCGTTTGTTTGCTGATGTACGCGATCATCTTGGTGAGAATGGTGAGTCTCTACTTGATGTTTGGATGAGTCATGGCGATAAAGTTGTAGAAATCCCAGAAGGCTTTGAGTTGATGGCGCTAACGCCTTCTTGCCCTGTTGCGGGGATGTGCGATGAATCTCGCAATTTCTTCGGGGTACAGTTCCACCCAGAAGTAACGCATACTCTTCAAGGTAAGCGTATTTTAGAACACTTTGTGCTCGAGATTGCGCAGTGTGATGCGCTTTGGACGCCAAGCAAAATTGTAGCGGATGCAATTGAGACGATTAGAGAGCAAGTGGGTAGTGATCACGTGTTGCTTGGTTTATCGGGTGGTGTTGATTCATCTGTTGTCGCTGCTTTATTGCACAAGGCGATTGGCGATCAATTGACCTGTGTGTTCGTTGATAATGGCTTGTTGCGTTTGCACGAGGGCGATCAAGTCATGCAAATGTTCGCGAAAAACATGGGCGTTAAAGTGATTCGCGCAGACGCGGCTGATTTATTCTTAAGTCGCCTCGAGGGCGCATCAGACCCAGAAGATAAGCGCAAGATTATTGGTAACACGTTCATCGAAGTGTTCGATGAAGAGTCAGCCAAAATCGAGAATGTTAAGTGGTTGGCGCAAGGCACTATTTATCCTGACGTTATCGAATCTGCAGCATCGAAGACAGGCAAAGCACATGTTATTAAGTCGCACCACAACGTAGGTGGCTTGCCAGAAGACATGAAGCTCAAACTTGTAGAGCCATTGCGTGAGCTGTTCAAAGATGAGGTGCGTAAGATTGGTCTCGAATTGGGCTTGCCTTACGACATGGTTTATCGTCATCCCTTCCCAGGCCCGGGTTTAGGTGTTCGTATTTTGGGTGAAGTCAAAAAAGAGTACGCGGATTTATTGCGTCTTGCGGACAATATCTTTATTGAAGAATTACACCGTCACGACTTGTACCACAAAACAAGCCAAGCCTTTGCAGTATTCCTACCAGTGAAATCTGTAGGTGTTGTTGGAGATGCGCGTCGTTATGAATACGTGATTGCGCTTCGGGCAGTAGAAACAATTGATTTCATGACCGCGCGATGGGCTCACTTGCCGTATGAGTTTTTAGAGTTAGTTTCTAATCGAATTATTAACGAAATCTCTGGTGTGTCGCGCGTGACTTATGATATTTCGTCTAAGCCACCTGCAACAATTGAGTGGGAATAATTCGTTATTCAGATCAACTAGAAAGATACTCATCATGAAAAAAGACGATGTTTTCTGGATGCAAAAGGCCTTGGCTCTGGCCGAGCAAGCTGCTGGAAATCAGGAAGTTCCTGTAGGGGCTGTTGTTGTCATAGATGATGAGATTGTAGGGCAGGGTTGCAATGCGCCAATTGGCAGTTGCGACCCGACAGCCCATGCAGAAGTTCTGGCAATTAGGGATGCCTGCGAACGTGTTGGTAATTATCGACTCCCTGAAGCGACCCTATATGTCACCATAGAGCCATGCACCATGTGCACCGGAGCGATTGTTCATGCACGTTTAAAGCGCGTCGTGTTTGGTGCTATTGAGCCAAAAGCTGGAGCGGTTGTTAGTCAGAATCAATTGTTAGATCACCCCGCGATGAATACTTCTGTTGAGGTGACACAGGGAGTGTTAGCCGAAGAGTCGAGTCGTCTTATTTCTTCATTTTTTGCTTTGCGTCGCGAAAAAAAGAAAGCTCTTAAGCAAGCTGCGAAGTCTTAGATATACTTTTATTAAGCTAGAAGTAAATAAACTCTGAATCTGTAAATTAAGTTGGAATTAAGGAAGAGCCATGAAGGTGTTGGTGACCGGAGGAGCTGGTTATATTGGAAGCCATGTTGTTAAGCAACTAGGTGAAGCTGGATACGATATTGTTGTCTTTGACAATCTTTCGACGGGATATGAATGGGCTGTGACCTATGGCGAATTGGTCATTGGTGACGTCGGTGATTTTGATAGGCTGGATGCTTTGTTTGCTGAACATAAGTTTGAAGCTGTGTTGCACTTTGCCGCAAATATTGTTGTTCCTGAGTCCGTTGAAAATCCTCTTAAATATTACGGAAATAACACGCGCAATACCCTCAATTTATTGAGTGTGATTGAAAAACATCAAACTCCGTACATGGTGTTCTCATCTACGGCTGCCGTATATGGGATGCCTGATGAGAAAGTACTGACAGAAGATATGCCTCTTGCACCGATCAATCCTTATGGTGCGTCTAAAATGATGAGTGAGCAGATGATCCGTGATTTATCATTTGCATCAAATTTGAAACACGTGATTCTACGTTACTTTAATGTCGCTGGAGCAGATCTTGATAGCAGAATTGGTCAAGCGACGCCTGAAGCAACGCACCTGATTAAAGTGGCTTGTGAATGTGTGAATGGGGCTAGATCAGGTATGAAGGTATTTGGAACGGATTACGATACCCGCGATGGAACCTGTATTCGTGATTATATTCACGTTGATGATTTGGCGAAAGCACACGTTATGGCCTTAGATTTTATGGCACAGGGTGGTGAGTCTAGTATCTTGAACTGTGGCTACGGCCGAGGCTTCACCGTAAAAGAAGTCATTGATGTAGTGAAAGCGCAATCAGGTAAAGATTTCCCTGTTGAGGAAACTGAGCGTCGTGCAGGTGATCCAGACGCGTTAATGGCAGATAACACCAAGATCAAAGAAACGCTTGGATGGGTTCCTGATCATGACAACTTAGACGTCATTGTTAAATCCGCGTTGGATTGGGAAGCTGTTTGGCAGTCGCGTCAGGAGCAAGGATAAGTCTGTGAACTTTATTTTGGATGAGCGCCTCGCTGGCGACACAGAGTTTTTAGTCGATTGGCCATTATGTCGAGTATTGCTGATGAATGATCAGCAATACCCTTGGTGCATTCTCGTACCAAGAGTGATGTCTGATAACGATGATGTGATGAAAGAGCTGTATGAGTTGAGCGACGATCAGCGTGCTCAATTTGATGCAGAATCAGTGTTTTTGTCGAAAACTTTGATGCAATACTTTCAGGGTGAAAAACTAAACATAGCGGCCTTAGGGAATGTCGTTTCACAGTTACATATCCATCATGTCGTTCGTTTCAAAAATGACATAGCTTGGCCTGCTCCTATATGGGGGCGTCACTCGGTAAAGCCATATGACGACGCAGCGCTCACAGATCAAAAAGAAGCCTTAATCAATTTGCTAAAGCCTGCATTCGCATAGTCCTTTGGCGCTAACTATTCGAACTCGTTATCTGCAACGACACGCTGAGCCCGAAAGCTTAGCGTTTTCTCAAGAGTCTGATGTTCTTCAGCTCGATTCAGACCTTGTAACTGGTTTTGTTCTTCCTATCTATGATGAGTCTGTTAGCGCATTAACGCGCTTTTTAGATATGCCACGAACAGATAACCTGATTAGTGTTTGGGTGTTTAATGCTCCTAAGGGCGGGGCTGAAGATGCTCGTCGACGAACTGAAAGCGCGCTTTCTCATTTTATCGATGCCCTTGAGATGCAGCGTTTAAATCCACATATTTATCTTGCAAGGTTAAATGATTGGCATCGATTAATAATCATTGATCACTGCGCTCAAACTCGTCTATTACCTGCTAAAAAAGCAGTAGGCTTGGCGCGAAAAATTGGGGCAGATATAGTTATCGCGCAGCTCTCAAACCATATACCTACTTGGCTGTATTTTAGTGATGCTGACGCTATCTTGCCCTCAGATTATTTTGACCTCCCATCTTTTGAAAGCCGTCCTAGTGCATGTGTTTTAGGTGTTGAACATCAGGCAGAGAAGGGGCTAGCTAGGGAAAGCGCTTTGTATGATTTTAAACTGCATTATGTCGCTGAACGCTTGAAAGCATCAGGGTCTCCTTACGGATATATAGCGCTTGGTTCGATCATAGTGATTGATGTGGACGATTACTGTCGGGTTCGAGGTGTACCTAAAAAATCAGCTGGAGAAGACTTTTATCTGCTCAATAAACTGGCCAAATTACATGGTGTTGAAAGTATAGAATCTCCTGTTGTGAGTGTGGCTGGCAGATTAAGTTCACGAGTCCCCTTTGGTACTGGCCAAGCCTTGGAAAAAATGAAGCATGAGCACAACCAAGGCGATGACTACGGCTTCGATTCTCCTAAGACATTCGCAGATCTTAAGTACTTATATGATTCCTTAGAACAGGCGATTTTATTGGGTGAGATGGAGCGTATCATGCCGAGTTTTATTGGCGCTTTATCCAAAAACACTAAACTATTGGACACGCTGAAATACTTAGGCTTTGATACGTTTTGTCAGCATGCTCATCGTCAAGTGAATACACCAAGCCAATTTGAGAGTGCCTTTCACCAGTGGTTTGATGGTTTTTTAACACTAAAATTTGTGAACCATTACCGCTCGCATTATTATCCTCCTGTTTCTTTAGAGTCGCTGGATGCGATTAGCAATGAAATGACTCATTCATTGAAAAAGAAATATCAGGCATTAATCACTCATAGGTAGTCACTTGGCCCAACAAGTCTCTTCGTATATTCATGGTTTGGAACCATGGCAATACACCGTCTCTGCAGGCTTTACTTTGCGTGGACATTACACCCCTCCAACTGGAAAACCGGTGATTCATTTTCTTCATGGCAATGGATTTAACGGCTTGGTGTATGAAAAGTTCCTAGGGCCCTTGAGTAAACATTTCGATATCTTTTTGAGTAATGCGCAAGGACATGGCGATAGTGACGCAGGAGTTCGTCCTTTTACTGATTGGGATGATAGTGCATCTAGCTTTACTGAAGTGTGGCAGCACTATTCAACCTTATGGGCTGATGTGGAGCGAATAGGGATAGGCCATAGTTTTGGAGGTGTGAACACGTTATTGATGACACAGATCGACCCAAAGCTATTCACGAAAGTATTTTTGTTAGATCCAATTATTGGGTCGAGATCGTGGTCATATGCGGCGAATGGCTTACGCATGTTGGGTCTGTCAAAGCACTTTCCCCTGGCAAAACAAGCGCTTGTTCGCGGTACGTATTGGCCTGACGAAGAAGCATTATGGAATTACTTTTATCAACGCGGCACTTTCAAAGGCTGGGATGATGATTGTTTACGCTCCTACCTTAATCATGCGATAAAATCAGATGAAAACGGTGGTTTTTCACTGAAATGTCCGCCGAAAATAGAGAGTAATATTTTCTCGAGTTACTCGAACTCGGTTTGGTCTTCTCTAGCTGCCTTGGGTATACCTGTGCACATGATTTATGGCTCACGCACGTATGACTTTGTGCGTGCCAACTTGCCTAAGCTAGCGCGCCAATATCCCTTTGTAGAAGCAAGCAAAACCATTGGCGGGCATTGTTTTATGTTTGAACAGCCCGAGCAATCCAGTGAATTGCTGCTTTCTCTGCTTGGGTATGATGCTTAAGCCTTATTATTTGTGACGAAGTTCACTATAATCCTGCCTTTCTCAAACAATGGTTGTATAAAGAATGCGTGACGAAAGTATTTTGTTAGGTCAGGTCGAAGGGTTTATTTCTGTTTTGGCTCAATGCCAGGCGCTCGGAATTACCGTAGCTTCGGCACGCGAGAATGAATTAATCTTAGAACTTCCTTATACAGAGAAAATTATTGGTAACCCTGATACTGGTGTTATTCATGGGGGGGCGATTACTACCCTAATGGATACAGCTGCCGGCGCAGGGGTTTTATGTGCATTGCCAGAGTTTGAGCTCTGTCCAACTTTAGACTTACGTGTTGATTACATGCGTTCAGCACGACCTGATCAACCCGTATATGCGCGCGCTAGTTGTTATCGCGTCACTAAAAATATCGTATTCATGCGTTGTGAAGCTTACCAAGTTGATCGCACTGTCGCGCATTGTGTGGCCACGTTTATGCGCATGGGTGCCAAAGGTATTCCATCTTTGGAACATATGACCAAAGGCACTCAAATACCCGAATTTACTTTCAATGAGAACACACGATCGCAGGTTAGCTTAAAGGACCTTCGTGCATCAGCACTCGCAACGAAAGATTTCGAACCACTGATTTCTGCTATCCCTTATGCGTCTTATATTGGGGTGGAATTAGATGGAGAACCAGCCGCAGGATTTTACAAGTTAAATCGTCAGCCAAGTAATATAGGAAACCCTATTTTGCCAGCGATTCATGGTGGTGTATTAGGTGGCTTTATGGAAATGGCGAGCATGCTGCATTTGCTAGCCACGCAACCTGGGGGCGTGATTCCTAGGATTATCGATTTTTCGATCGATTATCTACGTGCCGGTCTAGATAGAGATACTTTCGTCCACTGCGAAGTGACTCGTCAGGGAGGGCGTGTTGCGAATGTGGAAGTGCATGCATGGCAGCAAAGAAGAGAAAAGCCTATTGCCTTAGCGCGTGCCCATTTCTTATTGGAATAACAACCTCCAAATTTTTATGAGCGCTGCTTAAGTTCAGCGCTCATATGTTTTCGATTATAAGGCTTCTCGTTAACCAAATTTTCTTCGCATGTTTAGTTTGAAGTCATTCTTCATATGACGAAGGAAATAACGCACCGTTGTAGTCTTAGGATTTGGCTCCTTGCCTTTCGCTAGCAGAATCATCTGCCAGTAATAAAAACCAACCGCGCCGAAGCTATTGATCGCTTTAATGAGATCAGAGCGACTATTATTTCCCCAAAAGCCTTTGCCGAGAACAAGTTGATGTTCATAGTCGTCTAGACTGTCAATCTTTGATTCAATCAGATCGCGTGGACAGTTTACTTGCGTGCAAAGGGGGCGTGCCAAACCAATCACATCGAGTTCTTTATCCGCAAGCGCTTTCTCCATAACAGAGCGTGATCGGAACCCGCCTGTTACCATCAATGGAATGTTGGCAGCCTCGCGAATGCGTTGTGCATATTCAATAAAGTAGGCTTCTCGCTTGCGCGTGCTCTCTCTGACCTCTGTGGGTTCAACCCCCATAAGACTCAGTTGCTCATACGTGCCGCCTGAAATCTCAAGTAAATCGACGCCGTCTTCGCCGAGCCATTTGGCAACTTGAACGCACTCTTCGAAGCTAAATCCATCTTTTTGGAAATCAGCAGAATTAAGCTTCACTCCGATTGGATATTCTGCGCCGACCTTTTCTCGCACAGCTTTGATTATAGCTCTAAGTAAGCGAGCTCGGTTCTCGATGCTTCCGCCCCATTGGTCTTGGCGTTTATTTACTTTCGGAGACAAGAACTGGCTGAGTAGATACCCATGCGCACTATGTATTTGAATCCCTTTAAAACCGGCTTCTTTGCAGAGTTCAGCTGAACGAGCGAAGCGTTGAATGACGTCTTGAATGTCCGCTTCAGTCATCGGCTTTGGCTTGCCAAAATTACCAAGCATTTCTAGGTGGACATCAGAAGGCGATAAAGGCGTACTGTTGACTAGTTTGGGGCACTGTCGACCCGGGTGATTCAACTGTACCCAGCAATGATTGCCATCTTCTTGGCTTGCTTTTGCCCAAGATTTGAAACGATCTAAATCTTTATCGTCTTCTAGTACAACATTTCCCGCACGTTCAAGATACCGGCGATCGACTTGGACATTACCCGTAATGTGGAGGCCTGCGCCACCGTGTGACCAACGGCGATACAAGGTTTCAAGTTCTTTTCCTGGCAAGTCACCTTTCTCGGCTAAGCCTTCGGTCATTGCGCTTTTGGCAATTCTATTAGGCAGAATGGCTCCGCAAGGGAGAGTTAATGATTCACCGATTAATGACGTGTTCGCAGACATAAAAGACAGTACCGTTTTATTGTTGTATGACAAAAGACAATTACGCGACAGAGTGTCAACTTGATCTTATTTAAGGCGATCTCGCTTGGTTCTGATGCGCTTGTGGAGTATTTAAACGTTGATCGGCATGTGTTGTACATGTTGTCTCGCGAATAAGATTTAACTTTATCGGTACGCATTTGTGATTAATGCGTGGCAGACATGAGAGCTATGAGAGCCATGAGTTGTGCTAGAAAGAAGATTGCCTGAACCGTTTGGAATGCGGTTCAAGCAATTGTCTTGAGTATATTTATTTAGTGGCCTGCTGTTGCAGTCTGTTCTGTCTGTAGTTTAAAGATTTGATATGGACCATTTTGCTGGATGTAGCTGTCAGGTTTGGCCATAACGAACTGCAATGCACTGGCTGTCATGTATAAGTCTCCATTAGGGCCAAAGCTAAAGCCGTCAGGCCAACGAAGCATTTTGGATTTATATAGTGTTTGTAATTGGCCTTGCGGATTCATCACGACGATCGCCGAATGTTCTATATCGGAAATATAAATATTTCCCGCATTATCTGTTGTAAGGCCGTCACTCATGGTTTTGGCAGCAAAGCGTTCGATACGAGCGTAGAGTTCGTCTCTTGGTAAGGACTCGTCAATGAGCGCACTTACTGGAACACGGTACATAGCTTCATCACTAACTGGCGCAAAATAAAGCCACTTTGCTTCACGATCTAGCGCAATTGAATCGACACCGGGACGCACAGCAAACACGCCAAACATCAACATCTTCTCACCTTCCACGACCGGAATATATTTGTCGGCGTCAACGGATTCATGGTCTTCAATAACGCGGCGAGCGGTTTGAGTTTGGGTGTCGTACACAATGACAGCGGGGTCTAAGCCAAAAATACTCGCGTCAGCGATTAAGATATATCGCCCATTAGGTTCTACTTGGAAATCGTTCATGTGCGAGCCTAAACCTGCGATGTCGCTCGAAAATTCATAGTAATGAACGAGCTCACGAGAATAGATATCGATAGCCGCGATTTTCGCAGTTCCTGTTCCATGATTTGCATAGTCGAGTAGCCATAATCGATTTTGTTGATCGATTCGCATCGAGAGTACTGTTTCGAGATTTAAAGCGGATGCTTTTTCGCCTTCTAAGCGAAGAGGCTTAACCTCGCCATCAACAATTTCCGCTAAGTTATACGCTGGGCGCCCTTCTGGATGATAGGTAAAGAAAACCTGACCTTCTGAGCTGACCGCAATATTTCCAGGTGGATAGGGGAGATCTACAACGAGTTCAAGCGCATCCGCAGTTAAGGTCGGTTCGGTTGTTCGGTCGGGAAATTCATCACCGCCGCCATATATCGCATCAAGTACAGAGGCACTTAAACCGATAAACACAACGACAGAAAATAGAAAAATAACAAATGCTCGCAACATGGTATGACTTCTTTTTTATAAGTGAGTTGGATCGCTCGCGCCGCAAGTAAGTCGAAACGCCGCACAAGTGTAACGACACCTGTTAATAAATTCATCTGTGAATTTACCGCTCTCTGCCTTGAAAATTTTTTAAGCGACCTCACATTGCTAAGCACATGAAAGTTGGCGAGCGTATATCGCTATCGCTTGGATGATACAAACAAAATAGTTAGAGAGATCGTTTTATGTCTGCAACTGAGAACCTTGGTGCTAACGCTGAAACCTTAGGCTTCCAAACTGAAGTAAAACAATTACTTCATTTAATGATTCACTCCTTATATAGCAATAAAGAAATCTTCTTGCGCGAGCTGATTTCTAACGCGTCAGATGCAGAGGATAAGTTACGTTTTGAAGCGCTTTCAAATGATGCTTTATACGAAAATGATGGCGACCTGAAGATTCGTCTCGATTTCGATAAAGATGCGAACACAGTGACCATTACCGATAACGGTATTGGTATGACGCGTGAAGACGTCATTAATCATTTGGGCACTATCGCTAAGTCTGGTACAGCTGAATTTATGTCGAAGCTGACTGGTGATAGCAAACAAGATTCTCAGCTAATCGGTCAATTTGGTGTTGGTTTTTATTCTGCCTTCATCGTTGCGAATAAGGTTGAAGTCTTTACCCGTCGCGCAGGCACAGATGCTGCGCAGGGCGTGCACTGGAGTTCTGAAGGTGAGGGTGAGTTCACGATTGAAACAGTTGAGCGCACGGCACGTGGAACCTCTATTGTTCTGCATTTGAAAGAAGAAGAGTCTGAGTTTGCTGATGGCTGGCGCTTACGCAGTCTTGTTAAGAAGTACTCGGATCATATTTCTTTCCCGGTCATTATGAAGTCTGAGCCAATGCCAGCGGCAGAAGGCGAAGAGCAGAAAGAACCTGAAGACGAGGCAATTAACGAAGCGACGGCACTATGGACATTGTCAAAATCAGAAATCTCTGAAGATGATTACAAGTCTTTCTATAAGCATATCTCGCATGACTTCCAGGATCCGCTAACATGGGCCCATAACCGTGTTGAAGGTAAGCTCGATTACACAAGCTTGCTTTATATTCCTGCAAAAGCACCGTTTGATTTGTACAACCGTGAAGTTCCTCGTGGCTTAAAGCTATACGTACAGCGCGTTTTTATTATGGATGAAGCAGAGCAGTTCCTGCCTCTCTACCTTCGTTTTGTAAAAGGTATTGTTGATACGCGTGATTTAAGTTTGAACGTTTCTCGTGAAATTCTTCAAAGCGATAAGACTGTTGATAGCTTGCGTACAGCACTGACTAAGCGTGTGCTTGATACTCTGACCAAAATGGCCAAGAACGATGCTGAGAAATATCAATCATTCTGGGATGAGTTTGGCCAGGTAATTAAAGAAGGTATTGGCGAAGATCTTTCTAATAAAGAAAAACTTGCTAAGTTACTTCGCTTCGCGACGACAAACGGCGACAGCGCTCAGAACGTATCGCTTGATGATTACGTGTCTCGCATGCAAGAGAGCCAAGACAAGATTTACTATATCTCGGCAGAAAGTCATGCGGCAGGTATTTCTAGCCCACATATGGAAATCTTCCGTAAGAAGGGTATTGAGGTTCTAGTGCTAAGCGATCGCATTGATGGCTGGATGATCTCTTACCTGTCTGATTTTGAAGGTAAGCATCTTCAAGACATCACTAAGGGCGAGCTTGACCTCGGTGAGATCGAAGCAGAAGAAGACAAGAAGCAACAGGAAGAAGCGAATAAGACATACGAAGCATTGGTTAAACAGATCAAAGAGCTACTTGAAGATAAAGTAGATGAAGTTCGTATGACGAATCGTTTGACTGACAGCCCAGCATGTTTGGTTGCTGGTGCGCATGATATGGATGCGCAGATGAAAAAGATCATGGAAGCTGCAGGACAACCTGTACCTGAAAGCAAGCCAAGTTTTGAATTGAACCCAGAGCATCCTCTTGTAGCTCAGTTGAATAATGAACAAGACGATGAACGATTTAATGATCTGACGCTTGTTTTATTTGACCAAGCAGCATTGGCGATGGGCGATCAATTGAAAGAGCCCGGCGCATTTGTAAATCGATTGAACAAATTGCTATTGGATTTGTCTAAGTAATCACTGAAGCAAATCAGTAGCGATCAATGTCCCTCAGGGAGCCAAAAAACGGTATGCTTAGTTCGGAAGCTTACCGTTACCCCGGCTCCCTTTTTTTATTCTTCAAATTTTTCTTTTTAAGGAATGCATCATGATTGATCACGTTAGTGCAGTCATTATTGTCAAAAACGCTGAAGATACCCTGCGCGCGACATTAGATTCATTACGCGCTTTTTCAGAAGTTGTGCTGTACGACAATGGCTCAAGTGATGCGACCTTAAATATTGCGGCTGAATATCAAAATGTGCAGGTATTTGAAGGGCAGTTTCAAGGCTTTGGAAAGACCAAGCAAGCTGCTGTCGCTTGTGCGACGAATGATTGGGTGTTATCGCTTGATGCCGATGAAATGATCACGCCAGAGCTGGGAGCGTACTTAGAAGACTGGCTTCCTAATCAAGATCCGACGATGGCGATTAAAGTGTTACGTAAAAACTTTTTAATGGGTAAGTATGTTAAGTATGCAGGCTGGGGCGGCGACTGGTTAGTGCGTTTGTTTAATCGCGAAGCGCATAATTTTAACGACAATGACGTACATGAAAGTGTGGCAATTCATGAGGGTAGCTACGTTAAAAAAATCCCTTACCCGATTGAGCATAACGCAGTTCAGCATCTCGGGCAGTTTTTAGTGAAGGTTGATCGATATACAGAAATTAATCGACAAAGTGGGAAAAGCTACCCGCCTTCTATTATTTTCTTAAAAGCTATGTGGCGATTTTTCGAGAGCTTTGTCGTAAAAGGTGGGTTTCTCGCAGGGTGGCGTGGTTTAGCTATTTCGTGGTCGAATGCGAATGGCGTGTTTTATAAGTATATGAAGTCTTACGCTGACAAACATTCTTCGTAGCAATCTTGGGGTACTCTTTTTGAGTCGGAATTGATTGGGTTGTACTGGCTCTTATATCAGGCTGGCTAATACGCCTTGCACCCAAAGCATGTAAAGTGCCGTGCCGCTAAAAATACTGATTAAGGCATTTTTAAATAGCAAGTGGGCAACGATTACAAGGCTCAAACTAATGATCTCAGGTAGTCCGTGATTGCCAGACAACCATTCGACATCTTTTAGACAATACATCACGAGAAGAGCCATCACTGCGGGTGGAAGATAGCGCCCTAGAAATAGGACGACAGGATGCTGCTGGTTGTGAAAAAGAACAAATGGAAGTGCTCTGGTTGCAAAGGTAGCAGCGGCCATCGTTGCGATAAATCCAATTAAGTACATTATGTCCATGGCTTCAGCCTATATTTCATTAGCAGTAAAGCCAAACTTAAACTAAGTGATACGAGCAGCATGTTTTGCGGTGTTGCTAGCCAAAGTGCTAGTGCGCCACTAACAAGAGCGATTGCAAAAGGTGCGAATGATTTCACTGATTTATACTGTTCGATTACCAGTACCATAAACAAGGCTGTTAAGGTGAATTCAAGGCCTTGTGTGTTGAAGCTAAGTTGCTCGCCAATAAGAACGCCGAGTGTACAGCCTATCACCCAATAGCTTTGATTAAGCGCCGTGATAATTAATTGCAGATCACTGATACTTTGCTGTGTAACGTCTTTATCGCCTTTCATTGAGGTTAACAGGGAATAGGTCTCGTCTGTCAGGCCAAAAATTAAATACCATCGCCGCCAACCTTTTACTTTGAATTCCTGTAGCAGAGATAGCCCATAAAAAACATGTCGAGAGTTCAGAAGCAGTGTTGTAACAGTGACTTCAATCAATCCCGCTCCCGCTGCAAGCAAGCCAACAGCCATGAACTGTGCAGCTCCAGCAAAAATAACAATGCCCATAATGCTTGCGAAGTACCAGGGGTATCCAAGCTCCGAAAACAATACGCCGAAGGCCATGCCCATAGGGACGTAGCCAAACATAACGGGAAAGGTTTGCCTCACGGCAATTTTAAGTTGTGGTGTCATAGCTCAGTGTAGATATGCGCATAACGATTTGCTGCATGTTGAATACTAAACCCATCAATAAATGAAGGCGCTTGTTGTGCTATTTTTCGCTGCAGTGTTGTATCCGTTTTGATGCGTAATATGGCATTGGCCAGTTGTTCAGGTTCAGCTATATCTACGAGTAATCCATTTACTTCTTCGTGAATCGCGTCGGGTATCCCGCCTGCACGGCTCCCGATAACAGGCGTTCCTGCCAAGGTCGCTTCAAGTAGTACTGAACCCATGCCCTCTGTATGAGATGGCAGAACCACGATATCTGCAAGGGCAAACCACGTTCCCATATCATTTTGGCGACCAACAAATTCTACATTGAGTGCGCCATCCGCTTGTGCTTCAAGATAATGGAGTTCCGGACCGTCACCTAACAGACAAAAGTGTATATCTGTTTGTTTTCGTAGACGCTTTGCCGCCGCGATAGTGATATCAAAGCCTTTGTGCTTATAGAGTTTGGCAGCTTGAATAACGATGAATTTGTCTTTGTATTTGCTCTGAAGTGCTGCGAGAGCATGCTCATCAATTGGGTAAGCAACAGGCGAATCATTCACGACGTTGGTGCGCGCGTCGGGAAATTGTCTGGAGACGATGTTTTCAACGGCATGACTTACACAGACAATATTTGATGCTTGTCGGTAAGCAAGGCTTGATATCCATTTATCTTTGAATTTATTGTCGATTCTTCTTGTGACGATGTATGGCGTGCCAAATATTAGCTTTTGAATGAGTGCCCAGTAAATGGCTTGTCCTTCATGTACATGCATGACGTGCATATTGCTAGTGGCATCTTTGCTATGCCCAGTCAGGTAATGGCTTACCTCTATAACTGAGCATTCCAATGCTTTACATGCATTCGAAAAGGGGGAGTTTTTTTTAGCGACAACGTTAACGTGATAGCCAAGGCGAAGATGCTCTTTGATTAGCAAAATTGTCTGGCTTTCGCCCCCGCTGAAGCCGCGAGCAAGATTAACGTGGCAGATGTTCAAGCGCTTTTTCCATAAGTGTTGGTAAAGCGCGTAGTGTACTCAGACTTTTGAATAGACCCAAGTTTGATTTCGACCGCCTTCCTTACTTGCATAAAGTGCGTGGTCTGCTTGCTCTAACCAAGCTTTGTAATCCATAAGGTTCGGATCGGCCTGACTAATACCGAGGCTGATAGTAAATTTGATTTCTTGTCCGTCATGCGTCACGACACATTTTTCGGCTGATTTTCTTAAGCGTTCACAAAAATAAACGGCTGAATCTGAATCAGTATTTTGAAGAATAACTCCAAATTCTTCGCCGCCATATCGACCAGCGATATCTGTTTTTCTTAAATTGTCACGTACGAGCGAAGAGACCTTACGAATCACAGCATCTCCGGCTTGATGTCCGTAGGTGTCATTCACCTTTTTGAAGTGATCGATATCTAGCATGACAACGGAACATTCAGTTTTATAACGCGTGTAACGGGCGTACTCTCGAACAAGGCATTCTTCCCAATAGCCACGATTGTAGAGTTCTGTCAGTCGATCTGTGCGGCTAAGCATCTGTAATTCATCGTTGGCTTTTTCAAGAGCTTTACGGTTCGCTACGATGTCGGTGACATCGTAAATAATGATTACAGCTTGATTGACGCTTCCGTCCAAAGAAACTAGCGGTGATATGGTGATGTTTTGGTACATGAATTTCTCAGTACCGGTAATTGGTCGATAATTAGGGAACTGAAATAGATAAGGACGTTGTTCCCATGTCATAAATGAACGGTTTTTTAACGCAAATACCGTGTTCACTTTTTGTCTTAGCCAATCTTCTGGAAGATCTTTAAATTCTTCGAACAGGTTTTTATTGCGTAGCTTGTCAGAGCTGACTCCGCTGTGGCTCTCCATAAAGCTGTTCCAGACTTTTACATTGAACTGTTCATCAATAACAACTAATCCGACATCCACGGTTTGGACCATGTCCATCAACCAATGGAATTCTTTCATTTGTTCGAGTGCTGCTTCCATATTCTTAATTCAGTAGGTAGTTGATTTGCTCATACAGTTTATCGAGCGAATCTTCAGTGAAGAGCAATAGCAGGTCACATGAGATGTTGTGGTTTTCGATGCTGTAATTAATTTCAATAGCCAGCGTTTGCTTCCATTGGTTTGAATTCTTGCCAATCAGTTCATTGACTTGAACGTGCTGACCCAGCACTACCGGATGTCCTTGGCTAAAGATGAGATCGATTTGTTCAGCCAGACCATTAATGCAGGCTCCGCTTAATATGCCGGCCATTTCCATTAGCAATTCAAGTTCTGCCTTACTATCGATCTCGCCCTGAAAATTCAGAAGGCTTGCCATGTCCTTAAAGCAAGAGTCGTTGAAGATGAGCAGCGACTCTCCAGAAATGCCTGAACCAATAAAGCCTTGGCATACAGCCGAATAGCTGGATGTCTCTTCGGTATGAGCCAGAGCCATTTCCAGTTCGCCAACATCAATGATGTTAACGTTAGGAATAGGTAATTTTACAAATACGTTCAAATAGCGAGCAAGAAGGTCCGCGGCTTGCCCCATTGCGACGTTGCTAGCCTCTTGCATGTATTCGCGATAATCGATGCTAGTGATGCTGTTGATTGCATCTTTGACGTTCGGATTTGCGGATGCTTCATTGGCTGTACGATAAAGCCCAAAATCTTCCAATAGGCTGATTAATTGCCCTTGGTCTATTGGTTTTTTGAGAAAATCGATCGCTCCCAAGCGCTTTACGCGAGCATTGGCCTCAGGCTGAATATCGCCCGATACAACAATGCTCATGCAAGGCAGGTCTAGCGATGAAATCATCTCGAGTGTTTCATAGCCATCCATGACGGGCATATTTAGATCGATAAACATGACGTCTGCTTCACCCGCTTTTACGAGCTTCAGCGCCTCTGCTCCGTGCTCTGCAAACTTCACCTCAATATCCCAGTCCTCAGGGAGTGAAGCCGCCATTTGCTTACGTGCGAGTTTTGAATCGTCACATATTAATACTTTTGTGGTCATCAGGCGTTTTTGTCCTTATTCATTTGCCTTTAGTTCAGTAAAGATCATGGTTTACGTCTCTTCAAGTGCGGATTAGAAAAGCAACACGTATACTGCGCATAAATTTGGAGGGTATATGAAAAATTGGCGAGATGTCGTGCAGGCACAAATGCTTTTTGCGGGTCGGTATGAGAAACAAATTGCTGCAATAAATAATGTAAGTAGCGCGGATCGTAAGCTTATTTACAATGGCTATTTGATGTCCTTAAGTACGGCATGGCAGGCATGGTTGAACGAGTGGTCTGAGCTTCTCTCTCCCAAGAACAAAGTGAATACTATCCAAAGTTGGTCAGAGTTTCTGTCGATCTACAGTAATGTAGCGTCTGTTAGCGCCTTCGTTGAACGAAGTCGCGGTCGCGAGAGCTGGGAAGCTGGTTTTATTGATCTAGATAACTTTGATCAGCGTGAGGTTCTTGTGTGTGTAGATGCTTGGGTGTTGGCTGACAACAAAACTGCCGAGGCAGCTCAGAACGACGGGTTGATGGGTGATCTTTCCGTCACTCAAATTGACGTGCGAGCTCTCTCGTTAAAAATGGGTGTAGCAGACGCCTCGCAAATGTTCGGTGAGTTGAAGCGATTCATCTCTGATGTGCGAGAACAATACGCCGAGTATTAATTAAGGTCTTGTTTTTTAGGCGTCCTGCTTAAATACAAGCCGATGATGATTACGCTGCAGGCGATAAACTGCGTGTGGTTGAAATATTCCCCTAAAACTAGAAATGCAATGATAACAGTGAATACTGGAATCAAGTTGATGAAGGCAGAGGCTTGAGTAGCAGGTACTCGCGTCAGAGAATAATTGTATAAGCCATAGGCGCCGATCGAAACGATAATGCCAAGATACATCACGGCAACAACGCTCGTTGTACTAATGGTTTCAGGTAAAGGGACGTACATCGCAGGCCCAAGAAAGAAGATTGCTCCAACCCAAGATTGCAGAGCTGTGAGAAAGAGAGGGGAGTAACGACTCACTAAATGCTTCACAGCTAAGGTATACACGGCAGCGCAAACCATCGCTAACAATTCGTAAAAGTTACCTAACATCGGATTAGGGGCTGTCTCTGAGCTATCTCCAGCAACACTTAAAATAATCGCACCGACAATGGCGATGGCAAATCCTAACCAAGTTCGAATATGCAGACGTTCGTCGAGAACAAGGTAAGCGCCAATTGCAGTCAATAAAGGCAGAAGAGATGTTACAACGCCAGCTTGAGATGCTGTCGTGTTTTGAAGTGCTAATGATTCAAATATGAAATAGAGGCAGGGCTCCATTATCGCCATCATTAATAGTAGCTTCCAGTCACCTCGTTGATAGTTTAGACGCCCCATCCAACGCAGCATGAATACGAAAAAGACACTGGCCAATAACATTCTTCCAAATAACACTTGGGCAGGATGTAGCTCTTGAAATGTTATTTTAAGCGCTATGAATGAGCTAGCCCAAATCAACATGGCGAGAGTTAAGGTAAGGATCGCGATATTGGAAGACGGTTTAGTTGGCATATTCGGCCCAAATGTAAGCGTTAAAAACTATGGCGAGATTATAGGTAAGCTATTCAGGCCCTGAAGAAGAAATATTGTTATTTCTTTCAATTTAATAAATTTTATATTTAATGACGCTTTGATCCTCTCAGAGCATAGAGAGCCTATGTCTCCCTGTGATACCATTCATCGTTAATGAAAATAGATTTGTGGAGTAAGTGTGAGTACTGCAGATAGTTCTTTCTTAGAGATTGTTCAGCAAGACGATGGTGAATTTGTTTTAAAACGAATCGATGAAGAAGGTGCATTAGTAACGATCCAGTTTTCTGAGGAAGTTAGTGAGTACTTGCGTGAGCATTCTGTAGAAGTTGCAAAAGCGATGATCGGTGCCGGTGTTCAAACCGCAAGCGTAAAGTCAAAAGCTGCATACGAAGCGCAGCAAAAAGAAGAAGTCCCTTCAACAGTACATTAAACTCAACCCATTTTTTGAGCGCACAGTAAATTATCCATAGTGCGCTTTATCTCTATATGTAATATCTAGTTTGTCATGTTTTCTATCTACTTCTGACTAGAATTCCGTGACTATCACCCTCAATCGATGCGCGTTCAAGCTGTTCAAAAAACTCGTTGTTGATGCCTTTTGTCCATAAAATAGCTGCATGGCAGGTACCCATTGCTAAAGCTTTTTGACATAGCGCATCACCGGATATTTGCTTGTTTGATCGAAGAACGATTATTTCATTGAGATCTGTTTTTCGTTCAGATTTCCATCGATGCAGTAGTTCGCTAGGCGGATCTATTAATGCGAGCCAGCGTTGTTCTTGATTCAGCTTTGTAAGCATAGGCAATAGCATTTGAACACTATCTGCTTTTGACTTCGCGATAATAATCTCTGTTACGTTCGCTTCTTTTTTTGCGCTATTTGGAGCGTCTATTTCAATAAACGAAGTATTAAGTGCCTTGTCGTTAAAACCTAGATCTTGTTGGATGTATGCTTCATTCATTGGATTGTATCCTTTCTGATAACGCCAACGGCTAAACCTTCAATTGCGAGATGCTGTTCTTTCAGATCAACAACGATTGGTTGAAATTCTTCATTCTCAGCATGCAGTTCTACAGTATGTTTGTTTTTGAAAAAGCGTTTTACGGTCACTTCATCTTCAATTCTCGCAACAACGACTTGGCCATTTTTAGCTTGCTCAGTTTTATGTACAGCTAATAAGTCGCCATCGAGTATCCCTATGTCCTTCATACTCATACCTCTTACGCGTAAGAGGTAGTCAGCTGAGGGATTGAAGAATTCGGGTTGCAGGGTGCAGTAATCTTCGATGTTCTCTTCACCTAGAATCGGATTACCTGCAGCTACTTGGCCAACAATAGGTAGGCCATCATTCGCCGACTCATCTTGAGGTAGTCGAATGCCGCGACTAGCACCTGGAACAATCTCGATAGCGCCTTTTTTTGCAAGTGCTTTGATGTGGTCTTCTGCAGCGTTCGGAGATCGAAAGCCGAGAGCATTTGCGATTTCTGCACGTGTTGGTGGATAACCTGTTTCATCTACGTAGGTTTTTATCAGAGCGAGCACTTCGCTTTGTCGTTTGGTGAGTTTTTCCATGTCAATTACCGCAATTGGGTTATCTGTTTTTATATCCAGTATCTGTAAATGTATACAGTGTTTTTTTGTTTGTAAAGTTTATGGATAAATCTTTTCCAAGACTTGCTCTATTCGCAGATCGCAATTGCGGGCAGAATTCGCCCAATAATAACAAGTTTGGTGGTGTCCATGGTTTTGCGCAGAATTGCCTTCGTTTCAGCTTTTTTTCCTAGCGTTGCGTTTTCTTCTTTTGAAGCTGAATTAGGTGTCGAATGGCGAGGCTTTTCGGAATCTGGATTATATGGACAAGATAAGAGTCAAACCTCTGGGCGTTTAGAGCTGGGCTACGATGGAGAAGTCCTTGGCGGTGATTACGAAGTATTACTTTTTGGACGTTATGACAGGAATGACGACGAGCGCAGTCATGCTGATTTGAGAGAAGCTGCGTATACATACATAGGAAGCAATTGGTCGCTAAAAGCGGGCGTAAGCAAAGTGTTTTGGGGTGTTACTGAGTCGCTGCATCTAGTCGATATTGTAAACCAGACTGATGGTGTAGAGTCAGTCGATGGTGAGGATAAGCTTGGTCAACCGATGGTGCAGTTCTCTTCAGAATATGATTGGGGGACGATCGATTTGTTTTGGTTGCCCTATTTTAGAGAGCGTACTTTTAATGATATAGAAGGGCGTTTGAGTTTGCCCCTGCCAATTGAATTGGATCATGCACAGTACGAATCAGGCGCTGAAGAGAATCATCAAGACTTTGCCGCACGTTATTCGCATTACATCGACGATCTTGATTTCGCGATTTCTCATTTTTCTGGTACTGGGCGAACGCCAATATTGGCGCCGAATAACCCGATGACGCCTTCTGCTTTTGTTCCATTTTATGAACAGATCGATCAAACGGGTTTGGAACTCCAGTATATTTATGAGTCATGGTTACTAAAGTTCGAAGGTATTTCAACGAAAGGAATCGACTCTCGTTACTCTGCCGCCGTGGCAGGATTTGAATACACGCAGGTTGGGATCTTTGATAGTTATGCAGATTTGGGTTGGATTGCTGAATATTTATACGATGATCGTAAGAGTGATAGTCGCATAACGTTTGAGCAAGACGTGTTTGTTGGATGGCGTTATGCGTTTAATGATGAAGACTCTTCCGAAATACTATTGGGCGGTATTCTTGATCACAAAACTCATGAACGTATCTACTCACTTGAGGCAAGCCAGCGCCTCACAAGCGATGTAAAGCTTTTTGTAAATGCTTGGGTCTTTGACGGGAAACCTCATTTGACCACTGATCCAATGGATATCCTTAATGCAGCGACCGACTCCTCGCAGAAAACGAGATTTTTGCAAAGTGAGGATCATGTGCAATTTGAACTCGTGAAATACTTCTAAAAAAAAGTGCTTGGTAGGAGGCTTTTGAAGCAAAGGTTTCACATTTTTCAGGAAAGGTCATACACTTCGCTTATAAGTGAAAAATAATGTAAACGACGAACTTACTGTTATGTGTCTTAGCGATAACATAGTGCGAGGTGTCAAGTGATAGACGTATTAGTGGTTGATGACCACGATCTTATTCGCGCAGGGATCTCACGTATGTTGCAGGATGACGTATCCATAAATGTGATTGGTGAATCTGACTCAGGTGAAAACGCCATCGACTCAGCTCAATCACATAAGCCAGATGTTGTGCTTATGGATATCAAAATGCCCGGTATAGGGGGCATTGAAGCCACGCGACGTATTAAGAAAGTCAGTGATGACATCAAGGTTGTCGTCGTCTCTGCATTGACAGATTCCCCTTCAGCACAAAGAGTCCTTGATTCTGGGGCTTCCGCTTATGTATCGAAGAATAGCCACATCAGTGAAATGATTAAAGCCGTGAAGAAAGTGCATGCGGGTGAGCGTTACATTAGCCCTGATATCGCACAAAATATGGCTTTAAATGAATCCAGCAATGATCCGTTTAGTGAACTATCCTCTCGTGAAAAGCAGATTGCTGAGATGATTATGGAGTGTCGTAAGGTTCAAGAAATTTCGGATGTGTTGTGTTTGAGCCCTAAAACGGTTAACTCCTACCGTTATCGCGTATTTGAGAAACTTGGCGTTACCAGTGATGTAGGTCTAACGCTCATGGCATTAAAGCACGGATTGCTAGAAGTCGATGCCACAGAGTAGTCAAAGCGCAATCGCGCAGCCATTTGACGCTAAGAACTTCCTTAAAAACTTATCAACTGCCCCAGGTGTCTATCGAATGTTCGATGGTGCTAGGCAGATCCTCTATGTTGGCAAGGCCAAGAATCTAAAAAAACGCGTTTCTAGTTACTTTCTTAAGAATGATCATGCGCCCAAGACTCGCGCGCTGGTCTCAAAAATTCAAAATATTGAAGTCACTATTACGAATAGTGAAACAGAAGCTTTGATCTTAGAGCAAAATTTGATCAAAAAGCTGAAACCTCCCTACAACATTTTGCTGCGGGACGATAAGTCTTATCCGTATATCTATTTGGCGACCGATAAAGAATTTCCTTCACTGAGTCTTAAACGCGTTAGGACGAAAGGCAAAGTGGGGCAGTATTTTGGGCCTTTTCCGAATGCGCATGCTGTCCGTGAGAGCCTAGGGCTTCTAGAGAAAATATTTAAAGTTAGGCAGTGCCAAGAATCGTTCTATAAAAACCGATCACGTCCTTGTCTGCAATATCAAATCAAACGCTGCAAAGCGCCTTGTGTTGGATTAGTTGATAAAGATGAATATTTGCAAGACGTTCATCATGTCACGATGTTTTTGCAAGGCAAGAATCCAGAACTTCTTCGACAGTTAATAGATGAAATGGAGACCGCTTCTGAGGACTTGAGGTTTGAAAAGGCGGCAGAATTGCGAGATCAGATTCAGCACCTTCGCCATGCGCAAGAGAGCCAGAGTGTTGAATCAGGAAGTGCAGATCTAGATGTGGTTGCACTGTCTGATGGCCCTGGTGTTTCGGTTTTTTCGATGCTTTTCATCAGAAAGGGCCGAATTTTAGGGCACAAAAACTATACCTCTAAAATGCTCTTAGACGAGAGCAAAGAAGAGCGGCTTCAGTCATTTATAGAGCAGTATTACGTGGGTTCTGGTGCCGAGAAAGACTTGCCTAACGAAGTTATTCTGCCCTTTAAATGCGCGGATGAGACGATGCTGAGCGAAGCCGTTCAAAATGTTGTCGGGAAAAACATTCGTTTTGCGCACAAAGTGAAGACGATTAGAGCTCAGTGGCAAAAGTTGGCACAGACAAATGCTGACAGCACCTTAAAAACCTATTTATCCAACAAAGAAAATGTTTTTCATCGTATTGATGCTCTAAGAGCGCTTTTAGAATTGCCAGACATTCCAAAGCGTATGGAATGTTTTGATATTAGCCATAGTTCTGGGGAAAAAACTGTAGCGTCTTGCGTTGTGTTTAACGATCAGGGTCCACTAAAGTCAGATTATCGCACCTTCAATATAGAAGGGATTGAGCCTGGAGATGATTATGCAGCGATGAAGCAAGCTTTGTCGCGGCGATATCGAAAGGTCAATGAAGAGCCTAGTAAGCGTCCGGATATCATTTTTATAGATGGTGGCAAAGGGCAGTTGAATATGGCAATAGACGTGTTAAATGAACTGAATGCCAGCGACATTTTATTGCTTGGTATCGCCAAAGGAGCAACACGTAAACCAGGTTTTGAAACCTTATTTATTCCTGATGGGCAGGGCGGCCTTAAAACGATACAATGCTCGTCAGATGAGCCTAGTTTGCATCTGATGCAGCATATTCGCGATGAAGCCCACCGATTCGCAATAACAGGTCATCGCAAGCGAAGAGATAAGAGCCGCAGGCAGTCTCAGCTTGAAGGGATTGATGGCGTTGGCCCAACGAGACGGCGCTCACTGATCAAATACTTTGGCAGTGTGCAAGGGATTAAAACAGCATCGATTGAAGAAATAGCCAAAGTGGATGGCATTAGTAGCAGTCTAGCGGAGCATATATACCTTAGTCTGCACGGTGATTGAGTAGAGAAAAAATGAATTTGCCGAATATCCTTACGCTATCGCGTATTGTTTTGATTCCCGTTTTCGTGATCGCTTTTTACCTTCCTTATGATTGGAACTATTACGCGTGCGCAGCATTATTTTGGATTGCTGGCGTCACCGATTGGTTTGATGGCTATCTAGCACGTAAGTGGAATCAAATGACGCTATTTGGAGCGTTTTTGGATCCGGTTGCAGACAAACTGATGGTGACGATTTCACTTGCCGTGATTATTGAAGAGTTTGGCGTATGGTGGATAACGATTCCTGCAATTATCATTGTAGGGAGAGAGGTTGTCGTTTCTGCTCTCCGAGAGTGGATGGCGCAACAAGGTAAACACGATAATGTGAAAGTTGGATATATAGGCAAAGTGAAAACAATGTGCCAAATGAGTGCGATTTTCTTTTTGCTGATTGGTGCAAAAATTGAAGCTTCATTCTGGTTTGGTTACGGTTTGATCGTTATCGCAGCAGTCTTAACTTTGTGGTCAATGGTTCAATATTTAGCCGCTTCTTGGGGAGCATTATTCGCAAACGAAAAGTAATTAAAATTAAGTGCTTAAAGGTGCTTGACTCCTTAATTTGATTCGTTAATATATGCGCCTCTTCGCAAGGCAACAGCCTAAACGCGATAAAAGGTTTACGCGGGAATAGCTCAGTTGGTAGAGCACGACCTTGCCAAGGTCGGGGTCGCGAGTTCGAATCTCGTTTCCCGCTCCAAATAAAAATGCCTCGGAAACCCCGAGGCGTTTTTGTTAAAAGGGCACTATAATACACGTGCTTTTTTAAGTAGCGCGACTACAAAGCGCTAAGTACGATTGTACGACCTAAGGTAAAAAGTGCTCTGGATGCAGCAATCCTTGCTCATCGAAAGCACTTAAACACCTTACAAAATGTGGCGCGATAGCAAAGCGCTGAGTACGATTGTACGACCCAAGGTGAAAAGTGCACTGGATGTAGCAATCCTTGTTCATCGAAAGCACTTAAACACCATACAAAATGTGGCGCGATAGCAAAGCGGTTATGCACTGGATTGCAAATCCACGTAGGCCGGTTCGACTCCGGCTCGCGCCTCCACTCTTGATGTATAAGAGTTGGTAGCTCCCCTGCCCGGGTGGCGAAATTGGTAGACGCAACAGACTTAAAATCTGTCGTCCTTCGGGACGTGCCGGTTCGATTCCGGCCCCGGGCACCATTTTTCTTTTGTTTCCTTTTAGTTGTTATTCTGTATGCTCTGCGATTGCGGTTTGATTGGAAGCATTTCTGTTTTATGTTCCGTACAATTTCTCTTACTTCGATTGCATTACTAGCATTTGCTGGAAATTCAGTCTTATGTCGCATGGCTTTTACCCCAGCATCGTCGACCGATATCGATCCAGCTAGCTTTACCGCAGTGCGCCTGATTTCCGCTGTGATAGTGTTGTTTCTTATTTTATCTTTTAGTTCAAACAAACGTGAGAGAAAAGCCGAGGGCAATGGTCTAGCGGGCGCGATGTTGTTTGTCTACGCAGCGGCATTTTCTTTTGCTTATACCTTGCTGGATACCGGTACGGGCGCGTTGATTTTGTTTGGTAGTGTGCAACTTTCAATGATTCTGATCGCCTACTTTCGTGGTGAGCGCTTATCGGGTTCCGAAATTTCCGGATTTTTGATCGCTTTTGCAGGCTTAATTTACCTTATTCTTCCAGGGGCGGGAGCACCGTCCTTATTGGGTTTTATTTTGATGAGTATTTCCGGCGCGGCATGGGGCGTGTATTCATTGCCTGGTAAGAATTCGACAGATACTCTATCTGATACATTCTTCAACTTTTTACGCACTCTCCCCCTCGTCGCAGTGTTGCTAATTAATGGCGTTATTTTTGGCTCTTTGCAACTTAACGCTGAGGGGCTGCTCCTAGCAGCTCTTTCTGGGGGGATCGCCTCAGGTCTGGGTTATACGATATGGTTTTTGGCTGCAAAGCGTTTGAACACCAGTCAGTCGGCTGCGGTTCAGTTACTGGTTCCGGTTATTGCTGCTTTTTTTGGACTAAGTTTATTAGATGAGGCAATTACTCAGCGTCTTGTTTTATCTTCGTTATTGATCTTAGGTGGAGTAATACTTGTCGTGATCACACGAGGTTTAGTTGCTTCACGTTAATCATTTGTCTTTCGGATTTGCAGGTTAAGTCTCGAGTCTGGTTTAAGCTTCATTCGTACGTTTTTATTAGTAAGGTATGTTTATGTCTCGTGTCGAACTCGATTATCCAAGTCCTACTCACTTTTCTAGACAACTTGCTGTGCGCATTAGTGACATTAATTACGGAAACCATTTAGGGCATGATGGGATGATTACCATGCTTCACGAAGCGCGTGTTTTGTTCTTTCGTTCATTTGGGTACGAAGAGTGGGACGTTGATGGTGTGGGGACGCTTCTTGCTGATCTGGCTATTACGTATAAAAACGAAGCTTTTTATGGAGACTTGCTCAATATAGATATCTCAGTACAAGACATTAGAACTAAAAGCTGTCAGCTCTATTACAAAATGACGCGTGTTTGTGATGAACAGAGCGCTCCGCGCCAATTGATTTCAATCGCAAAAACTGGCGTTGTGTTCTTTGACTTTAACTTACGTAAAACTGCTTTGGTCCCTGATGCTTTTAAGGCTTGTCTTGATGAGTGCTTGAAGTGATCAGTAAAACAAGCTCGTTGTAACGCATGCAACTAATAGTTGATAGGGCAGTGAAAAAGTATTTCTGTTTCAACTCCAAGTCTCCACAATAATTGAGAACTCAGTGAGTTCAATCGCCAGAATTCTTCGCTAGTTAGTACTTACTCATATATATCAGTTTTAAACTCTGATGCCGCCATCTACATCGATAATACGACCGCTCACGTAATCATTTTCGAAAATATAGGCTGCCGTATGCGCGATTTCATCAACCCGCCCCATACGACCTAACGGAATTAAATTCGCGACTTTATTGAAGGCTTCTTCAGGCATGAGATCCGTCATTTCGGTTTCAACAAAACCCGGTGCGATTCCGGCAGAACGAATGCCATAGCGGGCTAATTCTTTAGCCCATGTTACAGTCATTGCCGCGACACCTGCTTTAGCTGCACTGTAATTTGTTTGACCAAAATTACCGGCTCGACTTACGCTTGAAATATTAATAATGACGCCACCAGAGCCTTGCTCAACCATGCTTGCAGCAGCTTCGCGTCCACATAAAAATACACCGGTGAGATTCACGTCGATCACTGCTTGCCACTGGGCTAATGGTAATTTCTGAACCTCGTCATCATTAGTTTTGACCATCAAGCCATCTTTGAGAATGCCTGCATTGTTTATCAAACCATCTAAGTGCCCAAAATCTTCTTTTATCTGCAAGAATGTCTGCACAACCTCATGCTCTTGAGCCACGTTACAGGCATAGCCTTTTGCATTCGGTAGCTCTTTTACTGCGTTATTAGTTGCTTCTATATCCAGATCAATTAGCGCAATGAGTGCGCCTTTTTCTGATAGTAGTTTTGCCATCGCGAAGCCTAGTCCGCGTGCCGCACCGGTGACGGCAATTACTTTATTCTTTATATCCATAGTTCTTAATCGATCGAATTTAAATTGGTGATGGTATGTTACTACAGCGAGCATATTGTACGCCTTGATTTTTATATACCTATAAGTCGATCTGATAGCTCATCGTAAGTTTATCGTCCGAAGAGGAGAGGCAGAATTGTCCTTGATTAGGGCCGTCAGATCTTATGAATTCTTGGGGAAGAATGATAAAAGCTGAAACACTGAGATAAGCCGATCCAAGCATTTACGCTTTTTCTTAGGGAGATATTTTCTTGACCAGCGCTCGCTAGACAGATTGACCCGGTTGTAATTGCTTGTCGATAATTTGGTTAAATTATTGTTTTTGTTTGAGCTCTAAGCTTCCCAATCTCTAGTTTATGTACTTTACTTAAGAAGTCGTAATTTTAGTGTGCAAAAGCGTATTTGCCTTAGGTTTAGAATGAACTGGGAGTTAAGTAATGATTAGGGTTTGTCGCACGAGCATAGTTATCAGTTTGTTTATCAGTTTGTTTATCAGTTTGGTTGGCTGTTCAGGTGGAAATGAAAAAAAACCAACTGCACCACCTCCTAAAGTCGGTGTAATCACTATTGCTTCGGAGGATGTTAATCCGACCAGAGAGTTTACAGGCAAAACAGAAGCCTCCGAAGACGTTACGATACAAGCTCGTGTAGAAGGGTATTTAGTATCTCAGGCTGTGAATGATGGCTCTCAGGTCCAAAAGGGTGACTTATTATTCGAGTTAGACCGACAAAATTATGAGGCAGCTTTGGCCCAAGCAAAAGCGAAAGTTGCACAAGCAAGTGCAGCTAATGATGAGGCACAAATAAACTATAAACGAGGAGAGGAACTGATCGTTAAAGCGGTGATTAGCCAGTCACAAATGGATGAATTAACGAGTAAAAAACTTCAAGCTGAAGCTTCAATTAAAGCGGCAAATGCCGATCTCAAGAATGCCGAACTAAATCTTGGATATACTAAAATTTATGCTCCGACAGACGGCATGATTAGCCAGTCTGAAGTCAGTATTGGTGATCTCGTTACACCCAGTTCTACGCTTACCTCTCTAGTCAAAATCAAACCGATTTATGTCTCAATTAACGTGAGCGAAACAGAATTTGTAAATTACCGTAGTGAGAGAGAGAAAAGTTTAGCCGAGGGTGGTGATGGGCTTGTATCGTATGCTCAGATAAAACTGCGTTCAGGCGATGTTTATCCTGAAAAGGGGCGTTTTGAATTTGTTGATAATCGTGTCAACCAAAATACTGGAACAATCAAAATCCGTGCTGTTTTCGATAACCTAGACGGAATGTTGATATCAGGGCAGCACGTTACTTTACTGGTAAAGCGCGTCCAAACTCAGAGTCAAATCGTTATTCCGCAGAAATCTATTCAAGAAGATCAACTTGGTAAATATGTTCTTATGCTAGATGAAGACTCTGTCGTAAGAAAAAGGCCAATACAGGTCGGCATGCGATTAGGTGTAGGGCAAGTTATAGAGTCAGGAGTAGAAGTTGGTGAACTATTGATTGTTGACGGTCTTCAGAAAGTTCGCGTTGGAAGTAAGGCGGAAGCATCTCAATCCGTGGTACCTAAATAGATCTTAGCAGGAGCGTAGCGATGTTCAGTGAGTTTTTTATTCATCGGCCGAAGTTTGCTTTTGTTATTTCAATTGTTCTGGCTTTATCTGGTTTCATTGCTCTTCAACTTTTACCGGTGGCCCAGTTCCCTTCAATTACTCCGCCTGTTGTTCAAGTTAGTGCGGTATACCCTGGGGCTAATGAAAGCGTCTTAATGGAAACTGTTGCCGTGCCGATTGAAGATGAAGTCAATGGCGTTGAGGATATGTTGTATATGTCATCAAATTCGGCGAATGATGGCACCTATAATTTAAAGATAGTTTTTGAGGTAGGTACTGATCCTGACCTTGCTCAAATTAATGTTCAGAATCGAGTGAATAGAGCGACATCCTCTTTACCGTCTGACGTAACTCGCCTAGGTGTAACGGTTGATAAAATGTCTACTGACATGGTGTTGGTAGCCAGTGTTTTCTCTCCCGATAATCAGTACGACAGACTGTTTCTATCGAACTATGCGTCGATAAACGTTAAGAACGAGCTCGCACGTGTTCCTGGTGTCAGTGATGTGACCATATTTGGTCAGCAAGATTACAGTATGCGTATGTGGCTTAAACCTGATCAAATGGCAGCCTTGGGAATTACTGTTACAGATATTCGCAATGCGGTTAGCGAACAAAATATGCAAGTTGCAGCAGGTAACGTGGGGGCCGCACCTTCTCCTGAAGAACAGCAATTTCAGTATACATTAAGCACAAAAGGGCGTTTAAATTCAGTTGAAGAGTTTGAAAATATTATCTTGCGCTCAAATGAAGACGGTTCATCCGTTTACATGCGAGATGTATCCTCCGTTGAACTCGGTGCATCGAGCTATGTCTCAGAGGGTCTTTATAACGCTGCGCCTGCTGCGTTGCTCGCAGTTTATCGGGCACCTGGTGCAAATGCGCTTGAAATTAAAGAAGGTGTTCAAAATGTTCTTGATAACTTAAGTTCACGTTTCCCTGAGGGCATTGAGGCTACTATCCCTTATGACACTACCACTTTTATCGTAAGCTCTATCGATGAGGTATTCGATACGCTGTACGAAGCAATCTTTCTCGTTTTAGTCGTTGTATTTTTGTTCTTACAAAATTGGCGCGCTGTCGTTATTCCTATGGTCGCTATACCTGTATCTTTGATTGGTACTTTTGCAGTGATGCTTTATATGGGGTTTTCGATCAATACCATTAGTTTGTTTGGAATGATTTTGGCAGTTGGGATTGTGGTCGATGATGCGATTATCGTGGTCGAGAATGTAGAACGACATCTGCATGATGGATTGTCTCCTGTTGATGCGACGGTTTTGTCGATGAAAGAAGTGACTGGGCCAATTATCGCTACCACTCTTGTATTGATGGCAGTCTTTATCCCGGTTTCACTCATGCCGGGTATTTCTGGACAAATGTACAATCAGTTTGCGATCACAATTGTAGTTTCTGTTATTATTTCTGCCATTAATGCCTTAACCTTAAGTCCAGCGCTTTGCGCCTTGATGCTTAGACCAGCAGCTGAACATGGTGAAAAACATAAAGCGTTAGTCTTCCGAAAATTCGATCAGTATTTTGATAAATTGACTGATGGCTATCATGCGATTGTTGCAAAAAGTATTCGTCGGCTAATGATTGTTGGTGTCATATTAGTTTTTGTCGTTCTCAGTATGGGGCAATCGATTAATATTGTTGCTAAAGGTTTCGTGCCAGATGAGGATGTAGGCAGTTTTGCGATGGATGTTCAGCTGCCTGCCGGAGCATCCTTGAATCGTACTTTAGAAGTATTCGATCAAATACATGAGATCATTGAGTCTGAAGAAGAGGTGGTAGATTTTATTACTGTGCCTGGCTTCAGTATGTTAACCGGTGCTGCATCCTCGAATGCAGGCTTAGGGTTTGTGATGTTGAAAGACTGGGCAGAACGAAAGCAACCCAGTCAACATCAAGATGCTGTGATGCAGCGCTTACAGACTAAATTTAATGCGGTTTCTGCTGCTAATATTCGCGCGTTTTCGATGCCGCCAATACCTGGCTTGGGAGCAACATCCGGCTTGGAATATGTTCTGAAAAATCTGGAGGGCAAATCGTCCGCAGATTTTGGTGAGGCTGTTCGAAGTTTTATCATTGCAGCTAACCAAACACCCGAAATTGCTTTTGCATTCACAACATATCAAGCCAATATTCCACAGATATTTATCGATCTTGATCGCGAAAAAGCGAAGAATCTTGGTATCCCCTTGTCGGATATTTTCTTAACACTACAAACTCAATTGGGAGCTTTGTACGTTAATGATTTTAGTAAGTTCGGGCAAACTTATCAGGTCAAGATGCAAGCTGACGATGCGAGCCGAAACGAAGTCGATGATATAGGCCGCTTGCAAGTTCGCACAGAAAAAGGGGAAATGGTGCCTCTTAGCACATTAATCACAACGCGGACTTTTGTTGGGCCTGATGTGTCTTCTCGTTATAACTTATTTGGTGCGGTCACAGTCAACTTAATGCCAGCTCCGGGGTACAGCTCTGGAGATGTTATGCGAGCAGCTGAGAGCTTGGCTTCGTCCGCTTTGCCGAATGGTTATGAGGGACAGTGGACAGGCTCTGCATTGCAACAAATCATGGCCGGAGGTCTTGCGCCAATTTTGTTTGGTATGGCTTTGATCTTTGTTTATCTGTTTCTTGTCGCACAGTATGAGAGTTGGGCGATTCCAATCTCAGTTATGTTAGCTGCGCCAATTGCTATTCTTGGTGGGTTCATAGCCTTGTTGATTACTGGGCAACCTTTTGACTTATATGGTCAGGTGGGCATGGTGTTATTAATCGGGTTCTCTGTGAAAAACGCGATCTTGATTGTCGAGTTTGAGAAATTTAAACGTGATGACGAAAAGCTATCGATTCTCAAAGCCGCTACAGAAGGAGCATTGTTGCGTTTTCGTGCAGTGGTCATGACCGCACTTGCGTTTACGATGGGAGTTATTCCTCTAGCAATCGCGTCGGGTGCAGGCGCAGAGAGTCGTCACTCGATTGGCTATGTAGTCATGGGTGGAATGATCGCGAACGCTGTGTTTGCCACCATGCTGATTCCAGCGTTCTATGTAATGCTCCAAAAACTACGTGAAAAAGTGAAAGGCCCACAAGAGACGATTGATGGCGATGTTGATACTGAATCTGTTCTAGCAAAACAATAATTGAATAGGTGATTAAGAGGACGCATTATGCGTCCTTTTTTATTGGTTTATACACTCACTAATCATCTATCTGAACTCGGCTGGTGAATATGATAAAGGGAATGCGTAAGAGGATCTGTTAATAAAGTACTTATCACCGGCGATACAGATGGCATTTGGCTCGAGGCCGTCAAGCTGTTTATTCAAAAGCAAGAGCTTGGTATTGAGCTGCTGATTCATGGTCGAAGTCCAGAGAAGCTAGAAGCTGCGAGCAATCTTCTTCTATCTCTTAACCCTCATACGAACGTATCGGTCTATAAGGCCGATTTGTCGAGTGTGTCGGCGACTAAGGATTTTGCTCAAGCTGTATTAAACAGCCATAGCTATCTTGATGTGCTCATTAACAATGCCGGTATATTAAAAACATTAGATACGCGAACGGAGGATGATTTTGATGTGCGTTTTGCTGTGAATACCTCTGCCCCTTTTGTTTTAACGCACTGCTTGCTTCCAATCATCCAAAACAATGGCCGCATTGTTAATTTGTCCTCAGCGGCACAGTCCCCTATCGATGAATCTCTCCTGTGTGGTCGCTCACGGACTAGTAATGCCATGCAAGCTTAGGTGCAGAGCAAGCTTGCTATCACGATGTGGTCTCGTGCTCTCGCTGATCAATTAGGTCAGAGTGGGCCTACTGTTATTGCGTTAAACCCCGGGTCGTTATTAGCAAGCAAAATGGTCTAGCCAGGTTTTGGGATTGCAGGGAATGACATGAGTATTGGGGCAGAAATCATTGTTCGCTCAGTGCTTGATGAAACTTTTGCCGTAAAAAGTGGTCAGTATTTCGATAATGATATTGGTGATTTCGGTCCACCGCATGTTGATGCACAAGACAAAGACGCGTGTGTAAAGCTGTATCAGTTATTAAAAGACATGCTGATTGATTAGCGGCATCGATTTTGCCAAATGTGTCTTAAATATTGTTTGGTGCTGATTGGAATACTAGACCTGGCTTATTAGTGTTGGTAAGTTGCTCCAATGAGAAAGATTGTGGTTGTTTTGTCAGTGTTGTTTTTGGTGTTTGCCAATGTGGTGAGCGCAGCTACATCATGCTGCTTTGAAGAGGCTGACAATCAATCTATCGCTATGCATGACATGGATATGTCGCAACCATCCATGTCAGAAGACTGCCATGAAGAACAGTTTTCATCACCATCCGATAGTGACTCTTCTGCGGGATTAGATCATTCTCACGGAGGAAATGACTGCCAATGTGAAACCTGTCCTCAAACGAATAACTCTATAGAGCTTATTTCATTCGAACTTAACCTTCAGGCTCAGCCTAATACTGTTGATAGCATCAGCAGTCCTTTCCAGCGCATTAGCGTGATTGACAAACCCCCGAAAGCCTAACTCCGAAACAAATTGATCATCGAAGTATTTCTTACTTCGGTTTATATATTTATTTGGAGTGAAACAATGAATGTTTCCTTTGATCACTTATGTGCCTTGTTTGCACTGAGCGTTGCGGTAGGGCTTGCCGAAGCACGGCCAGTTTCCTATCCAGGCGGCATCACATTGATGCAAAACAATGATGCGGATGTGAGTAGTTTACATCTTCATTATTCACCAACGGCGCGTGAGTCGATTGGTTATCGGGGAGAGTATTGGCGTGCTGAACAATGGCAGTTTCATGGCGCGCAATACAACCGCCTTTTAAAACGGTGGAATCGACCCACATCTCAAGCCAACTTTTATTTCAAAGGTGCGCTTGGGTGGGCCATTAGTGATTTAGACGAACTGAACAATAAGCAGCAGCCTGCAGGTTTTGTGGAACTTGCTGCTGATTGGGAAGATCGTCGTTATTTCGTGTCATACGAAAATCGTTATACCGAGGCCGGTTCAATAAAAAGTGCGTATACCCAAAAAGCACGAATAGGCTTTGCGCCTTACATTGGCGATTACGGCGATTTACATACTTGGTTCATGGTGCAAGTTGACCATACACCAACGAAGGATGACCAAACCTCAGTTACGCCTTTATTCCGTTTTTTCAAAAATGAATACCTTGCAGAGATTGGTGTGAACGACCAAGGCCAAGGCTTATTCAACTTAATTATTCGATACTAGGAGTTTTATGATGAAACAGTTGATCTTTATTTCTTTGTTGATGATTGGTTTAACAAGCAATGGCTACTCTGCCGGTGAACAACACATGAATCACAACACAGGGCATCATCATACGCATGACGGGCTAAGCATAGAAAAGCAAACGGCGAGCGCGGAAGGGGCGGCTTGTGAGAATACCATTGATATTAGCGTGAATGGTCTAGTTTGCGATTTCTGCGCTCGGGCCGTAGAAAAGGTGTTTGGAGAGCAAGAGGGCGTGACCGGTGTCGATGTCGATTTGAATGCAGGCAAAGTCGTGGTAGCGACTGAAGCCGGTGTTGAGATAGATGATGAAACTGTGACGACCTTGATCCAAGATTCAGGCTATAACCTCGTGGGTATCGCGAGAGGGTGCTCATAATGGATGGCCAAGAAGACGTCTCAAATGATGTTTCAAACTATGGCATTAAAGACACGATCGCTCCGACGCTAAGCTTGTTTACCTCGCTTGCCACCTTGGTGTGTTGTGCATTACCTGCTTTGTTTGTGATGCTTGGTGCAGGAGCGGCCCTAGCAGGTTTAGTTTCAACAGCACCATGGTTGATCGCGCTTTCAAAATACAAAGCATGGACCTTCGGTGTTTCTGGCGTAATGATTTTGTTTGCAGGGTTAATGCGTTGGAATGCGCGAAATGCCCCTTGTCCCATTGATCCGGAGCAGGCGAGAGCATGTATGCGATTGCGACGCGTTAGTGCTTGGATGTACTGGTCTTCTGTGGTGGTTTGGGCAATAGGGTTTTTCTTTGCCTTTCTGGCTGTAGAGATATTCTATTAGCGCTCGTATGCAGAGTAAGAACTTAAAATGCAATATTAGTTATTAAATTTTCGATACTTTCTTGCAAATTCTATTTGTCGAGCTTTACTTTGTGCGATTTAGACAAACTTAGATATACGGAGATTAAATGAGTTGGTTGAAACGTAGTATTCGAAATAAATTGATGGCAATCATCGCGATAAGCTCATTAGCGATTTTTTGTGCTTCCCTTGCTTCTTTTAGCTCCGCTTTAAAAGGGGTCAATAGCTTCAATAATTTGATAACGAAGGATATTGCGAGCGAACGACTTATAACTTACATGCTAATTGAATTCAAAACTCAAGTGCAGGAATGGAAGAATACACTATTGCGTGGTGCGGATGATAATCAGAGAACTAAATATTGGCAGCGTTTTCAAGATCGTGAGAATGATGTGCAACAGAATGGCGAAGCCTTGCTAAGAATATTGGAAGAGGGTGAAGCGCGCGACTTAGTCTCGAGTTTTTTAAAATCACATCAACAAATGGGAACGGCTTACCGTAAAGGATTTGATGCATTTGTCGATGCTGGCTTTGAACATACTGCTGGAGATAAAGCAGTTGCGGGTATTGATCGTGAACCCGCGAAGTTATTGAGTCAAGCTGCAAGTATTATCGAACAGCATGCTCTAGAGAAAAGCACTGCAGTGTCGGAAACATCGAGTTCTAGACTATATGTTATTAATATCGCGTTACTCGTTTTGATTTTGATGTTTTCGATTGTCTCAATATTTGTGATCAATAAAGCCATAATCGAACCGTGTCAAACGCTTATTAATGTAATCTCAAATATTAGTAAGGGAAATTTAGATAACGACATTGATACCACACGCGAAGATGAGCTAGGTAATCTTTCAAAGGCATCAAATTCGATGCAAAATTTTCTGCATGATATTTCACTTAGTTTGAAAGAGTCTGATAGTGCCATGCGCAGTGCAGCAGAGAAACTTGGAGATTCGTCTCAATTTTTGGTGGATAAGATTTCAATAGCTAATGATTCAACAGATCATATTGCCTCGGCAATGACGGAGATGAGCTCGACAGCGCAGGAGGTCGCTGGCCATTCTGCATCTGCGGCCAATATTGCGCAAGAAGCTGATTTTGCTGCTAAAGAGGGCGTTCAAACGATGAACGAAGCACAAGTTTCGATTAATAAATTATCTCATCAAATATCGGAAACGGTGTTGGTCGTTCATAGTTTGGAAGAGGATTCTGCTAACGTTGGGCACGTGCTCAGTGTTATACGTGGCATCGCAGAGCAAACAAATCTCCTCGCTCTAAATGCAGCGATTGAAGCGGCGCGAGCCGGAGAGCAAGGAAGAGGGTTCGCGGTGGTTGCAGATGAAGTTCGATCACTTGCTCAGAAAACGCAGCAATCCACGACTGAAATTGAAGACATCATTGAAAGCGTTCAGACGGGGGCTAAGAATACTGCTGCGGTAATGAATGCTAGCTCTGAGGTGACTGCCAGTAGTGCTGACTTATTTAATAAGGCGAGTCGGCAACTCGATGTTATTAGCGACAGCATTTCGCGGATCAGCGGTTTGAATCTGCAAGTGGCCACGGCAGCTGAAGAGCAAACTAATGTGTCTGAGGATATCGCGAGAACCATTGTTGAAATGTCTGATCTCGTCGAAGCAAGTACGCAGTCGGCGAACCAAAGTTATGAGCTCTCTAAAGACTTAGATATGAAGGCGCAAAGCCTTGGGCGGGTATCTTCAGCTTTTAAACGAGTTTGATTTCAGTTTCTAACACTTTCTGAATTCTCAACTAAACTAGCCGAACTTTTTGGGCGTACAACAAACATCAAATATACCGGAGAATGCCATGCCACGTTTGGTTGAGTCGGAAGAGACTCTTAGAACAATAAAACAAAAAGCTTTGCGAAACTCGAAATCTCAAAATACCTATGGAAAACGAGCATCATTCAATGTAGGACCTATTGTTGTAAGTTTTGAGGAACGTTGCCAGATAGATCGACATCTGCAGACTCAAACAAAGCACTGAGCCTAATTGGTAGGCAACCTAGTATAATACGTAGCATCGGTTGTATAAGTGCAATATCTTCACACTATACCCATGATGCTGAAATGTATTTGGCCGCCAATGCTAGACTAAACATTCCTTCTTGTTTGACGCAAGTAAGCCCTTGCAATTGCATAGCTCTTCTTCGTTTTTTGGTTGACGGTCAAGGCTACAATGTACAGCTTTTGAGCAGCGTAAATTAACCAGGGTAAGATTTGCATTACTTAGCATTGGCGGTTTTTATCGACATGCCAGTACGGTAGTTTAAAGGTTTCGTCAGGACCTCAAGCTCAATGTGAGCGGTAACGCACACATTGACATTCAAGCGATCGATCACTCACCCAAAAACCATGGTTTTTTCTTGGACAAGCGCAGAATACAAGACAAGTAGCGACTACCTTTCATTTAGCGCGGCATATTGTCGAAACAGTCGCCATAAGAACTACCTAGCCGCGATATCATATTTGAATGGTTTAGTGATCTTCTCACGAAACTTTAAGTACTTTTAAACTTACTGTTTACTGCCTCTAACTGTTTTACATGGAGATCCAATTCTTCGATCATCGAATTGCTGTTTGATATTTGGTCATTGGTCTCGAAGGCCGACGTAACTATCTCGTTTAAGCTTCGACTGATGTCAGCAGTGACCGTACTTTGCTCATTGGCAGAGCTCGCAATAACTTGGTTCATGTCATTGATCTTGTTAATGGCTTGTTCCACTCGTTCGATTAATTCGAGACCTTGGTGTGTGTTTTCAACACAGGTTTTGACTAGAGATTGACTCGCTTCAATCGTACTAACAGCTTTGCCGCTTCCTTTCTGCAAACGTTCAATCATACGATCAATTTCTTCTGTCGATTTCTGCGTACGCATAGCTAGCGATCGGACCTCATCCGCAACTACTGCGAAACCTCGACCTTGCTCACCCGCTCGAGCCGCTTCAATAGCTGCATTGAGAGCAAGAAGATTTGTTTGTTCTGCAATACCACGAATCACATCAAGCAAAGACCCAATTTCAGTGGTTTCTTGATCGAGAGATAAAATGGTTTGCGAAGCTTCGGCAATTTGTTGGTTTAAGTTGAGGATGTTGGTTTCTGTCACTGAACTTGAGTCGCGACATAACTGCGAATTTTGATGTGCAAGAGATGCTGCATCAGCTGCTTGATTTGCGTTATGAGAGACTTCTCTTGCGGATGCTGTCAATTCTTCAACCGCGCTCGCAATCATATCTGTTTGTTGTTGCTGTGTCGAAGATAGTGACTGCAAATTCGTGCTTAGCGTTAGTAATTCGCTCGTTGTATTGTGTGCTTTTGTTGAGCTTTGTGCCACTTGATCTACTAGTTCACAGACCGTTTCGGTGTAGTGATCAAAATCTTGCAGGAGCTTGTTGCTACGACTGGTACGAATCGAAAGGTCAATTTTATCTTCCTTTACGATCGCGCGTGTTGTGGTGCTAAGTTCTATAGATGCGAGGAATTCTTTTTTAAGATCGATAGACATCCATACGATGACAG
>NZ_LWFI01000663.1:0-378 GCF_001635735.1 Oleiphilus sp. HI0067 | reverse complement strand
GAATTGATTGCACATGATCGTTCGGTAGACGAGATAGCTGAGATAATCGGTGCAGATTGGTTGTTGTATCAGGATCTAGATGATTTGGTCGATGCGGTGAGTGCTGGTAATCCTGAGATCACTAAATTTGATTGCTCGGTGTTCGATGGTAACTATGTGACTGGTGATATTGATGACGCTTATCTAGAGCGTTTGGAAAGAAGTAGAAATGATGCCAGTAAATCTCAAGAAGCAAGTATACTAGAGGGTGAAGAGCAATTAAGCCTGCATAACGCAGGTTAGCCCAGTAATCTAGAGATACATAATGCCTAAAAGCAAGAATTTGAAGGCCACCATCCCTGAACCGAATCTTGAAGGTTTATCGGTGGAGACCTTAGC
>NZ_LWFI01000662.1:0-516 GCF_001635735.1 Oleiphilus sp. HI0067 | reverse complement strand
ATGGCAAGAGCGGTTGGAGTAGAGAAAGCGCTCGGTATATTAGCAAGAATAACAGCGGTTAAAATCGTGACCGTAATGCCAATCAGCTGATATGTGTTGCTTAAGCTTGTGAGTTCGTTTGTGTAAGTTAGGAATACGTAGGATGAATATAGGAGGCTAACACAAACAAACACATAGTAGAGCTTCTCTTGTCTGAGGCGATGCAAAAGAAAGAAGCTTCCTATCCATGGTAATGCGATGATTCGCTGGATCATGATGGAGTTTGGGTCATTTAGGGCAATGGCATCTGCCGCAAATAATGCACCACATATTAACGCAATGCTTAATAGTGCTATACCAGTTTCGTTATGCTGTCTGTTGTAGTTCCAATGAGTGAAATCAGAATATTTACGTAAGGTGCTGAGCAGGCGACTTTTAAAATCATTACGCGAGCTAAGCATGTTCCACCTTCTCAGCCGCAAGTTCTCTACTCATGTTTGATTGTAAGGCTGGAAATATCATTTGAAATACAACCAA
>NZ_LWFI01000661.1:0-347 GCF_001635735.1 Oleiphilus sp. HI0067 | reverse complement strand
GCCTGCTTGGTATACGGGACCGGTAGGTGCAATGTAATCCATAATGTCAGCGCGTCCACCAAAGGCGCCGACCGGTAATCCTCCACCGATTACTTTGCCTAAGGTTGTAATATCGGGGGTTACGCCAAAATGACCTTGTGCTCCACCTAATGAGACGCGAAAACCGGTCATCACTTCATCGAAAATGAGTACGCTTTTGTACTCGTCACAAATGTCGCGAAGCCCTTCAAGGAAGCCTGGCACAGGCGGAATACAATTCATGTTGCCTGCAACGGGCTCAACGATGATCGCGGCAACATCGTTACCAATCTCTGAAAAAGCTTGGCGGACAGAGTCTATATCGTTAA
>NZ_LWFI01000660.1:0-304 GCF_001635735.1 Oleiphilus sp. HI0067 | reverse complement strand
TAAGTGCATTGAAGGGTCATCCAAGCTACCAAATATTAGTTGTAAGTGATCTTGTGCCTAACATGTCATCTCGCGAATTTTTGTCTGAATTAAGACGCTGCATTTCAGCAACAATTCAGATTCTTGTGGTGAGCGAAAGCCCTCAAGCGGGGGATGTTCAGGAGTATAGTGAGATAGGTGTGCAAGGACTGCTGTCGCGCAGTAATTTTGCGCATCTTGGGGTGCAAACCGTCAACTATATGCTTCAAACTGACCGAACGCTTGGTCACAAGCGAAAAAGCATAGTGACGCGCTATAGTGTTAT
>NZ_LWFI01000659.1:0-590 GCF_001635735.1 Oleiphilus sp. HI0067 | reverse complement strand
GCGTTCCTCCTTATCTTCTATTCAGGTATATGGTCGTTAAAGCAACGAGGTAGTTCGCCTACAAACTATGTTTACCTCGTACTTGGATTTTCTTTTTTCACGCTTTGGTGTGTGGCCATAACTAATGTTAGCAATGCCAACAATTTTTCAATAATGATTGCCTCGGCATTATTTCTTATTGAGGGGGTTGTAGGGACTCTGTTACTCGTTGGTTACTTGAACTACCATCAAGTTCAAGGCAGTCGATTGCTTTGTCTTCTTGTTGATGTGATCGCTTTACAGGCATTGTTTGTTGTAATTTACTTTGTTTCACCTAGTTTTAAGGAATTAGCTGCTTTCCTCGTACCAGCAGAGGAAAGTAATGTGAAAGGCTTATCTGCCCTAATACGTTCGAGGGGGCTAACTCACTCCGCAAGCGCTACGTTGTCTCTAGTGCAGGCTTCCGGAGGGTTTATTCTTCTCTATCTTATTGCGTTAAAGCAAATAAAAAGGCCGCTGTGGATTGTCTCCTTGGCGCTTTTGCTTATTGTTATATCTGTAATATTAACTGGCCGAACAGGAATAATATTGCTGGCACTGGGTTTTATCGG
>NZ_LWFI01000658.1:0-589 GCF_001635735.1 Oleiphilus sp. HI0067 | reverse complement strand
CTACCATAGCAAAAGTTTTTTAAGCGCAGCCCATTATGACAGCAGTTAATCCTATATTTATCGACTTTGAGGCCTCCAGCCTTGATCTTATTGCGAGCTACCCAATTGAAGTGGGCATTTGCATGCCTAACGGTGACACTCACTCATGGCTCATTAAGCCTCATGTACTTTGGAAGGATTGGTCTGGCAAAGCGGCTAAGATTCATGGGATCAGTCGAGATGAGCTCGAAAAAAACGGACAAGACTGCGATCAAGTAGCGCAAGAACTCAATGAGCTCTTAGGTGATCACTTTGTTTATTGTGACGCGTGGACCTTTGATAGCTTTTGGCTTCACCGCTTGTTTAAAGCTTCAGGGATCAAACACAGCTTTCAAATTGAATCTATTAGCGCCTTGCTTGATGCAGACCAAGTTTCGAAGTGGCAAGACGTCCATAACCAAGCCATCAATGACATGGATTTATTACGTCATCGCGCATCAAATGATGCACTGATCTTACACGAGACCTTCAAGCGTTTGATTCAGAGCTGATCTAGCGCACATTTCAATTCAAATATCACCCATCACACGCAGAATATGCGTGTATAAGA
>NZ_LWFI01000657.1:0-685 GCF_001635735.1 Oleiphilus sp. HI0067 | reverse complement strand
AACTTCTATTAGTCTCGAATTAAGAACTTTTGCCTTACGAGAATTGGTTAGAAGTGTTTTTTGCGCCGCCCGCTTTAAGCGCACGATCACCAGCGTAGTACTCTTTGTGATCATCACCAAGGTCTGAACCAGCCATGTTTTGGTGCTTAACACATGCGATACCTTGACGGATCTCTTTACGCTGAACACCTTCAACGTAACCAAGCATACCTTGCTCACCGAAATACTCTTTCGCTAGGTTGTCTACAGACAACGCAGTAGTGTGGTAAGTAGGTAGAGTGATCAAGTGGTGGAATACGTTCGCTTCACGCGCAGTATCCGCTTGGAAAGTCTTGATACGCGCATCAGCAGCTGCTGACAATGCAGAATCATCATATTCAGCAGACATTAAGTTTGCACGATCGTATGCAGAAACATCTTCGCCCGCTTCAACCATTGCGTCATATGCTTGCTGACGGAAGTTCAATGTCCAGTTGAAAGATGGCGAGTTGTTGTAAACAAGTTTCGCATCTGGGTGAACTTTACGTACGTCGTTCATCATGCCCGCGATCTCGTGTACAGTTGGGACTGCGGTTTCGATCCAAAGAAGGTCTGCACCAGCATTGATCGCACCGATACAATCGAATACGCAACGCTCATGACCAGTACCTTGACGGAATTGGTAAAGACCAGAAGGAAGACGCTT
>NZ_LWFI01000656.1:0-432 GCF_001635735.1 Oleiphilus sp. HI0067 | reverse complement strand
TTTGGATCTACTCGTGCAGAAGCACGTCAGTTAGTTTCGCACAAAGCGATCCTTGTAAATGACAATGTTGTAAACATTGCTTCATATCAAGTGAAAGCGGGCGATACTATCTCTGTTCGTGAAAAAGCAAAGAACCAATTGCGTGTTAAAAACGCAGTTGAATTGGCGGGCAACCGTGCGCCAGTTGAGTGGGTCGAAGTTGATACAAGCAAGCTTGCTGGTACATTTAAGTCAGTACCAGAGCGTAGCGACCTAACAGCTGAAATCAACGAAAACCTAATCGTCGAGCTTTACTCTAAGTAAGCTTTGTATCTACAACATAACGTATAGGGGCGTATATGCAGCGTTCAGTAAATGAATTCTTGAACCCACGTAACATTGAAGTTCAGGAATTAAGTGCAACACATGCGAAGGTGGTTCTAGAACCATTAG
>NZ_LWFI01000655.1:0-358 GCF_001635735.1 Oleiphilus sp. HI0067 | reverse complement strand
TGTACGGACTAATTAGCTTTGTGTTGCTGCTGTTTTCACCTGTACTTTACTCTATGGATGAGTTCACTTATTCCTTGAATGCGGGTGGAGCCTCAAGTCAGGTAAAGATCTTGCTCAATGGAGGTGATAATGCGCCTGCAAGCACAAGCGATTGGGATGCGGCCTTGCTGTTAGGAGCCTCTGTACATGGTGTTTACGAAGAAGACCATCATCTAGGCTTAGCTTTTCAATTCACGCAGGCTGATGGTGATAACTTATATTCATTCCGTCCGTTGGACTATAAATATCAGGTAGTCGACGACATTTATATCAAGAGTTTTTTTGGTTTTGCTCGCTATGACCAGACTACGCCTGCACA
>NZ_LWFI01000654.1:0-966 GCF_001635735.1 Oleiphilus sp. HI0067 | reverse complement strand
CTTGTCGTCTTTCGTCGCGCAGCATCAGGTGAGCGAGGGCGTTATTTTGTCTACGTGTAACCGGACGGAGATATATTGTTCGGTTGATGGCGGTTACGGAAAACGTGATGTTTCAGATTGGCTCGCGAAATTTCACCACGTTAATGTCGACCTTATTGAGCGAAATTGCTTCTGTTATGGCAACGACGATGCAGTGCGACACGTTATGCGTGTGGCGGCAGGGTTGGAGTCACTTGTTTTGGGTGAGCCGCAGATCTTAGGGCAGCTCAAATCTGCGTATGCTAGTGCGCTTGAGGCGGGCTCAGTTACTGGGCGGTTGGGGCGTCTCCTTGAAACGAGTTTCTCGACGGCTAAACAGGTGCGTACAGAGACGGCGATTGGCGAGAGTGCAGTATCGGTTGCAGCGACGTCAGTGGTTTTGGCAAAGCAGTTATTTGGTCAGTTGAGTCAGAGCAAAGCGTTGTTGGTCGGAGCGGGTAAAACAACTGAGCTTGTAGCGAAACACTTACGTCAAGCTGGCATTAAAGACTTAACTATTGCGAATCGTACTTTGGCGCGTGCGCAAGATTTGGTAGATGAAGTCGGTGGTCAAGCAGCTTTAATAGGTGATATTCCTGATTTGTTGGTCGATGCAGACATTGTTATTTCCTCTACTGCGAGTCCACTGCCAGTTCTAGGTAAGGGCGCTGTTGAGCGTGCATTAAAGTTAAGGAAACATCGGCCGTTTTTCATGGTGGATATCGCGGTCCCTAGAGATATCGAACCGCAAGTGGGTGAATTGGCGGATGTGTATTTATATACGGTTGATGACCTTGCCAATGTGATTGATGAGAATAAGCGTTCGAGAGAAAGGGCTGCTGACGATGCCGAGTCGATTATTAACGCTGGAGTACGCCGATTTACGAGTGATTTGCGTATTTCAAAAGCGGGGGACGGCTTAAGACGATTCAGAGCGCATGCTGAAAA
>NZ_LWFI01000653.1:0-833 GCF_001635735.1 Oleiphilus sp. HI0067 | reverse complement strand
GGGTTAATCTTTGACTGCCAAGTTGCCCAGATATAAATGATTGCTATCAAAGGAATTAGTGCATAAAAGATTCTTTCGAGTTTCTTAATCATAGTGGACCATAACGCTTGCAGCAGCGGAGAGCGTAGCGAATCCGTTGGCTGCACTTGTTAAATGTTGGTGCTAAAGTACACATTATATTCGCTTACACCATCTTTTATGGTGTTGACCAAGTCATCTGTATCTCTACGAAATAAGAAGTCAGTACCAGGCTTTTCTATTAGAACTGTTTTCTTGTTTATGGAGCGTTCACCATCCCACTTGACGAATGCAAATACTCCATCTTCTTGAATCTGATCTAATTTAGATAAAAGTTCCTCTAATTCCATAGTTTATCCATAAAGACATTTAACAGTTAATTCTACGTACCCGATACGGGTATCACTTTTCAATTAGGTTAACACCTTCGGAACGATCAATTCATTAATAATCATAGACTTATGAGACTTCCGTTTTTTCAAATTGCGCACACTCTTTAGCAAATGCGTATTGAATACGCATTTGCTAATTCATTACCCCTTTAAAATCAGAGCTTTGTAAGAATAAGCAGTGATACCCGCCCCTCGTGCGGTTATCACAGGNGACCTGTAGATATAATTTGAACCAACACAACTCGACCTCTCGAAGNAGGTGCGGTCAAAGCGTTAAGGTCTGCAATCTTCTTCGAAGCGGGCATCGTGAACTGCGAAGCACTAACAGCTGCTTCTGTCTATTTGCGAATGGAAAACCAATGTCCGCTTTTCATTCATTTGAGAACAAATAGGCGGCATATATCTCTTAGTTAAAAAGATTAA
>NZ_LWFI01000652.1:0-536 GCF_001635735.1 Oleiphilus sp. HI0067 | reverse complement strand
AATCTAGCCCAGAAGTTGAAGTACCTGATATTCAAATGCACTTTGTGCCTTTATTGTTTGATGATTGCGGGCGTGACTTACGCTTACTCAGCCAGCATGGATATACCTTGCATGTCTGTGTTTTACGTCCGGAAAGTCGCGGCACTGTCAGTTTGCGATCTGCTGATCCGCGAATGCCAATCAAAATCGATTTCAACTTCCTAACCCAAGAGAAAGACATTAAGACCTTGGTCAACGGGATAAAAGTAGCGCGCAACATTCTCAAAGCCAAAGCTTTTGATGAGCACAGAGGTGAAGAGATTCACCCCGGAGCAGACGTCACATCAGATGAAGCGCTCCTGCAAAAATGTAAGGACCGTTTAGGCTTGGTGTATCACCCATCAGGAACCTGCAAGATGGGTCATGACCCGATGGCCGTGGTAGATAGTGAATTGCGTGTTCACGGTATTAAGAACCTGCGCGTCATTGACGCGTCAATCATGCCAACCGTCACCAGCGGCAATACCAACGCTCCTGTAATCGCAATTGCAGAAAAA
>NZ_LWFI01000651.1:0-799 GCF_001635735.1 Oleiphilus sp. HI0067 | reverse complement strand
ACCAATCTGCGGGAACAGTGCATACGTTAGAACGTCATCAACTACGTCGTCTGCAAGCTTGAAGCCATTTTCTTCAGAAAGCTTCTTAACTTCATCAGTCAACTTATCCATTTCAGGCTCTAGAAGATCGCCCGGACGACATGTAATCGCTTCTGCACCATCAAGTACACGATCTTGAAGTTCTTTATTGTATGGGGCCGGAGCTGCACCGTATTCACCTTTAAGAATACCAGCCGTCTCTTTTGAAATTGACTTGTAACGCTCACCAGTCAATACATTCAATACAGCCTGTGTACCAACAATTTGAGATGTAGGAGTAACAAGAGGAATATGACCTAAGTCTTCACGAACACGTGGAATCTCTTCTAATACCGCATCAAATTTGTCCGCCGCACCTTGCTCTTTCAACTGGTTTTCCATGTTGGTTAACATGCCGCCAGGAACTTGAGCGATAAGGATACGTGAATCTGTACCACGCAAAGAGCCTTCGAATTTCGCATACTTCTTACGTACTTTGCGGAAGTAAGCGGCAATCTCTTCTAGCAAGTCCATGTTTAGACCAGTATCACGATCTGTGCCCGCAAGTGCTGCAACAACACTTTCCGTTGCCGTGTGGCCGTAAGTCATAGACATAGATGAAATGGCTGTATCAACACGGTCAATACCCGCTTCAACAGCTTTTAAAATTGCCATGTCTGAGATACCAGAAGTAGCATGAGCGTGCAATTGAACCTCAAGATCAGTCTGAGCTTTCAAACGACTTACTAACTCGTAAGCTGCGTATGGAGTCAAAGTACCA
>NZ_LWFI01000650.1:0-243 GCF_001635735.1 Oleiphilus sp. HI0067 | reverse complement strand
GAAACAGGAATATCATTCACTGGTTCAAATGTACTTGGAGCCCCTGCAAATAATTCATAACCGAAAGGTACTAATTTGCCTGCTTGATATCGTGCACTGGATTCTTCTTCTGGCACATCTCCTCGAGGCAAGGCTTGTTCACTTGGGTCTTGAGACTGCCCACTTCGAGTGAGTACAGAAACTTGCTGTTTAGTTTGTTCTTCTTGAAGACCACTACCACTCGTGCCACCGCCAAATTGGCTT
>NZ_LWFI01000649.1:0-620 GCF_001635735.1 Oleiphilus sp. HI0067 | reverse complement strand
TCACGCAGCTTGTTTTTAACTTCTTCAAAACTAAGGCCTGCCACGTTCAATGGGCCTAGTTCTGGAAAATAAACCTTTCCTTGCGCGTCGATTCCGAGCTGATAGCTCTTACTTTCCTTACCATAAAGCTCTACTTTTAAGGTATCACCCGGACCAAGTACGTAATCATTTGAAACAGGAATATCATTCACTGGTTCAAATGTACTTGGAGCCCCTGCAAATAATTCATAACCGAAAGGTACTAATTTGCCTGCTTGATATCGTGCACTGGATTCTTCTTCTGGCACATCTCCTCGAGGCAAGGCTTGTTCACTTGGGTCTTGAGACTGCCCACTTCGAGTGAGTACAGAAACTTGCTGTTTAGTTTGTTCTTCTTGAAGACCACTACCACTCGTGCCACCGCCAAATTGGCTTAAATCGACGCCATACTGCGCAGCTAAAGCTTGTTGTTGCGTAGGATCCATACGCATAAATTGATCAATAAGAAGAGGATCCACATCGATGGCGGAAGCTGGCGTAATAACACTTACAAATAATGCAGGCGCTAAAAAAGAAGAGATAAATCGAGCAATTCTTTCCATGAAGCGATGTTTCTTGTCTTTACTGTTGTTGTTCTGTTT
>NZ_LWFI01000648.1:0-573 GCF_001635735.1 Oleiphilus sp. HI0067 | reverse complement strand
AGTAAGTTTGCTGTCATTACAGCAATTTAGCTTGGATGCCGCGTATTCATCTTTTAATCGTATTACCTCGCTGTCTTTGTTTGATCGGATCAGATAAGGTACACGTACTGAAGGTGCATTGGATCTAAAAACATAATCAGGAAGACAGTGAATGAGTGCGATTTACGATATTGAAGTCACCACAATCAAAGGTGAAACCAAGTCTCTATCAGACTACAAGGGCAAGACATTACTCGTAGTAAATACAGCCAGTAAGTGTGGTTTTACACCGCAGTTCAAAGGTTTGGAATCGTTGTACGAAACCTACAAAGAACAGGGTCTAGAAATCTTGGGCTTTCCTTGCAATCAGTTCTTAAGCCAAGACCCAGGTAGCGACAGTCAAATTAGCGAGTTTTGCGAGCTAAATTATGGTGTCACATTCCCGATGTTCAGTAAGGTCGACGTGAATGGCCCTGACACACACCCTTTATTCTCGTTGTTAAAAACAAATGCTAAAGGGATGCTCGGTTCTGAGAAAATTAAATGGAACTTCACCAAGTTTTTGGTCAATGCTGAGGGAGAGATCTTGAAGCG
>NZ_LWFI01000647.1:0-509 GCF_001635735.1 Oleiphilus sp. HI0067 | reverse complement strand
GTCTGAAAGACCTGCGTAGCCGTCACCAGCGAAGATGTTGTTGCCATCTTTTGCTAGAGACATGTGTACGTGCATACCAGAACCGTTGTCACCTACAAGAGGCTTAGGCATGAATGTCGCAGTCTTGCCGTAAGCGTGTGCAACGTTGTGTACACAGTACTTAAGAATTTGAACTTCGTCGGCTTTGTTTACAAGTGTGTTCGCACCAACGCCGATTTCACACTGACCAGCAGTACCTACTTCGTGGTGGTGTACTTCGATCACTAGTCCCATTGCTTCCATTGCAGCACACATTGCGCCACGAAGATCGTGCAAAGAGTCAACTGGTGGTACTGGGAAGTAACCGCCTTTAACGCCAGGACGGTGACCAGTGTTGCCGCCTTCGATGCTTGCGTCGCTAGACCATGCAGCTTCTTCAGAGTTGATTTGGTACATCGCACCGCTGATGTCAGCTTTCCACTTAACATCGTCAAATACGAAGAACTCTGGCTCTGGACCAAACAATGCGC
>NZ_LWFI01000646.1:0-445 GCF_001635735.1 Oleiphilus sp. HI0067 | reverse complement strand
CATGCTAGGGAAAGACGTGTTTAAGCTCAAGCCGTTGATAAACAAAGATAATATCCCCTTTATGCGCTCATGGCTGACGCAATCGGATAGTCATCACTACACGTTAATTGTTGTTCTTTTCTTTACACTCCATTTAGCCCTAGCAAACCAACCACAAACACTAAGTATTGAGTCATTAACATGGCTATTAGGCGCTCTAGCTGTAGGACTCACCTACACATTCGGCTTCACAGGGCTAGTGCTAGCTCTCAGTGCAAACACCTTCACACAACATATCACGAGTTACCCTATTGGACTGACAGGTCTTCTAGCTACATCAATCTATTTAACGACCTTGTCATTATCTATTTTGCTCCCTTACTACAAGCACGAAAACGAAAAACTAAGTGACAGAATACTCGGAGATAGCACCGAAACAATTCAATTTATTGTACTGGCATTTATT
>NZ_LWFI01000645.1:0-12224 GCF_001635735.1 Oleiphilus sp. HI0067 | reverse complement strand
GAGTAATAAATACGACAAGTATAAGAAAAAGAAGTTTTGGAAAGAAATGTTACCTGCTTTAAGCATTTCTGGAACTGAAAACAAAGTAATCCCTGAATCCAAGTATTTTGATTTAGAGCTAAATCGAAGCACTTTGGTCGCGGAAGGCTATCAAGAATTTCCTGAGGTCTTATCCAATAAAGAGGTTACAAAACTTCGGGATGGAATTATTGCGCTTCATAAAAATCAGATGTTGCCCGTTTTCTGCATGTTGTTCGATGAATATTGGCAATGTGTTGCTAAATTTCAAAAGTTATTAGTCAATGTGTTGGGCGCAGAGGCTTTGATGCTGCCTGATTTTTGGGCATGGCATGTTGACCCGAAGAAAAGTGAGTCTGGATGGGGGCCGCATAGAGATAAACTCTCCAATACATTGACTCATGATGGTATGCCAAAAAGCTTAACAATGTGGATTGCTTTGAGTGATGCGACTCCGAAAAATGGGTGTATGTATATGGTCCCCGCAGATCAAGATCCATATTATCTTTCGTTTGATACGAAAGACGTTCCCACGGACATGCAGTCAGTTAGAGCGCTTCCAGCAAAAGCTGGGACTGCATTTATATGGAATCAAAGAGTGTTCCATTGGGGGGGTAAGAGTCAGAAGACGAGTGTTTCGCCTCGAATTAGTATTGCATTTGAATTTCAGAGGGGTGACATCGCTCCTTACAATGAGCCTCTCTTGCCTCTACAGCTATTCCCAGATTTTGAAACCCGCTTGAGGTTAGTTGGTAAGCAAATCCTCCAGTACAGGCATATGTATGGTTTTTCTGACGATTTGACGTCATTAGCTCAAAGCTTTTTTAAAACATCAGGCTAGCTTAGTGGTGACTCAAAGATTCACTCGCCGCGAAGGCGGAAGCCCATGCCCATTGAAAGTTAAAGCCGCCTAGATGTCCGGTAACGTCAAGAACTTCGCCGATCAGAAATAAGCCTTTTTGCTTTTTACTTTCCATTGTTTTGGAAGATACTTCATCTGTATTGACTCCGCCTAGCGTTACTTCAGCGGTGCGATAGCCTTCTGTGCCAGAGGGTTTGAGTGTCCAAGATTTTAGTTGCTGGGCAATCTTGCGCAGTGCTTTATCTTGCATTTCGCCCATTGGTGTTGTGGCTAGGTCCTTCCAAAACAGATCTTCAAGTTCTTGCACGAAAGATTTAGCTAGGCTCTTTGCGAGTATATTTTTGAGTATGGCCTTTGGTGCATTTTGTTTTGCCTCAAAAAGAACTGCTTCGATATCTGTTTCTGGAAATAGATTGATCTGTATTTCTTCTGAAGTGTGCCAGTAATTTGAAAGTTGCAATGCCGCGGGGCCAGATATCCCTCGGTGTGTGAACAGTATGTTCTCTCGAAACGTGCGTCGCTCGTTATACATCGCGCTGTCATGCGCCAAACCAGACAAACGTTCGGTAAGCCCTTTGGTGGCATCACTGAAGGTGAATGGAACAAGACCTGCCCGAGTGGGAAGAACCGAATGCCCAAATTGTTCTGCAACTTGATAACCGAACCCGCTAGCGCCCATTGTAGGAATAGATAATCCGCCGCTCGCGATGACTAATTGCTTAGCCTTGAAAGTACCGATATTTGTTTTGAGAACGAAATAATCGTTCTCGTATTGAATGTTATCGATATCGCACTTAGTGCGAATGTCGACCTTATCCGGCGGACACTCTTCTATGAGCATCTTAAGAATGTCTTTGGCGCTATTGTCGCAAAACAATTCGCCATGTTTGCGCTCGTGATAGGGGATTTGATGCTTTTCGACCAGTGAAATAAAGTCCCACTGTGAATATCGACTTAGCGCAGATTTAACAAAATGAGGATTTGCACAGAGATAGTTGTCGGGCTCGACAAAGTAATTAGTGAAGTTACAGCGTCCCCCGCCAGACATGAGTATTTTTTTGCCGACTTTATTTGCGCGATCTAGTACAACCGTATGTAGGCCTTTTTGTCCAGCAAATCCTGCGCACATTAATCCTGATGCGCCGCCACCAATAATGATCACGTCGCTGGTGGTAATGTAGTCATTCATAAGTATTAGCTAGATAAAGAGGTGGGGAAGTCTTCTTTGTATAGTTTTATATCTTTGATACTTCCAGATTCGGGGACTTTTGCATACCAAATGTGTTGATCCCAATCACCTAATACAATGCGTTTAGCAGGTTGGTTGTTGGCCGTGATCTCGTGAATGTCTGGTCGATGAGTATGTCCGTGAAGCAAAGCTTGTGTTTGTTTTTCTTCTAAAAGCTTGGTTATTTCTTCAGGGGTAACATCCATAATTTCAGTGTCTTTGCCCTTGTTCGACGCCATGCTCATTTCACGTAATTGCCTAGCGGTGGTGAGTCGGTCTGCGAGAGGTCGTGCTAGAAATGTTTCGCAAAATCCAGGGTCTCTAAGCATTTGGCGCAACTTCATATACGCCAGATCTTTGGTGCAAAAACTGTCGCCATGCGCTAGAAGTAATGGTTCGGCATTCAAGTTAATAGTGCTTGGATCTTGAAGCACTTCAACGCCTGTGTCTTTCGAAAATTGTTGGCCAATCAAAAAGTCACGATTGCCTGCCATAAAGAAGGTTTTGACGCCGCTTTCGGTTAGTTGAGCAAGACGCTTTTTGACCGATTGTTGAAGGAGCGTGTTTTCATCATCCCCGACCCAAGCTTCGAAGAAGTCTCCAAGGATATAAAGCTGACTTGCGTCGGATTCTATTTTGTCGAGAAAATAGAAAAAGGCTTCGGTTATATCTGGTCGAGACTCTTCTAAGTGTAAATCGGAGATGAAATAGATCATTGAATTAAGCGCTTGCTTCTACAACGCTTGCTGATTCAATAATCACTTCGTTCACTGGTACGTCTTGGTGGCCAGCTTTCATTGTGGTTTTGACGCTTTTGATTTTTTCAACAACATCCATGCCTTCCGCAACTTTACCGAAGACCGCGTAACCCCAGCCTTCAGTTGTCTCAGAGGTGTGGTTAAGGAACGCGTTATCAGAAACGTTAATAAAGAATTGAGCAGAAGCTGAATGCGGATCCATCGTGCGCGCCATGGCGATTGTGCCGATGTCATTGCTAAGACCATTGTTTGCTTCATTTTCAATGGTTTCGCGCGTTGGCTTTTGGTTCATATCGACATCAAAACCGCCGCCTTGGATCATGAAATTGTCGATAACGCGGTGAAAAATTACGCCGTCATAAAAACCGTCTTTCACGTATGCTTCGAAGTTTTTAGCGGTTACTGGAGCTTTTTCATAATCAAGTTCCAAGGTGATGTCGCCGTAATTAGTTTTCAATAAAATCATAGTTATTCCGTTGGATCTACAGATACATGATGCCAGTGCCAGTTAGTCGCACTCAGCCATTCGGCGCCGATTGTACAGTTTTGGGCTGTCAGACTAAACACTTGGGGGGATTAGTTTTGCTGAGGACGATTAATTTTTGTTGTGATTTGCGGCTAAGGGTTTGTTTTAAAAGCAGTTAGCTTCTATCGTAAAGACTTATCTGAACTCGTTAAAGATTGAAAAGTTTAATAATAAATAGGCAAATTATGTTGTTAGATGCTCCATTGACGGCGCTCAATGTCCCGCGCGTTAAAGCTCGATTAAGTAAAACAAGTGTTATCCCTGATTCTCTGGCTCAGGTCACATCGATCGATAAAACGCAAGAAAGAAACCCCGAATCAGTTGGAATGACGGCTAAAAATGTAGAGTCAATTTGGCGATCTGTTGAGGGTGTCTATCAGACGGGTACGCATCCCGCTATTTCTTTTTGCTTGCGACGTAAGGGTGAAGTGGTCTTGCAGCGGTCCATTGGACATGCTTCAGGTAATGGACCAGCAGACCACAAGTTGGCACCTAAGGTCTTGATGCGACCTGAAACTCCCATGTGTTTTTTCTCAGCTTCTAAAGCGGTCACAGCACTATTGATGCATATGTTAAACGAGAAGAAACTGATCAATCTGCATGATCCGATTAGTTTTTATCTTCCTGAGTTTGCCCGCAATGGCAAGAAAAACATCACGATTCATCAGGTGCTATCGCATCGCAGTGGTATTCCCGGTTTGCCTGAGGGGCTGCCGGTAGAAACTTTATGGGATAACGATACGATTTGGCGTTTATTATGCGATGCGGAGCCTGACTCGCCACGCGGTGACAAGTTGGCGTATCATGCGCTGACGGGCGGTTATATTCTCGAGCGTGTGGTCAGCAAGGTCACTGATAAGACGATTCAGCAAGTCTTAGATGAGCGTATTCGTAAGCCGATGGGCATGAAATACTTTAAGTATGGTATTGATGATGAATATGCAGACCGCGTCGCGATGAACTATGCGATAGGCTTGAAACCGCGTTTCCCAATTTCATATTTGATTAAACGCGCATTAGGTGGGCCTTTAGATTTGGTCGAAGATGTGACAAACGATCCTCGATTTCTGTCCGCGGTGATTCCAGCAGGCAATATTATGGGAACAGCAGAAGAAATGAATCGCTTTTTCCAGATGATGCTTAACGGCGGTGAATGGAAGGGAAAGCAAGTAGCGAAGGAGATTACGATTCGTCGAGCGATTCAAGAGGTTGCGAGTGTTCAGTTTGATCGTACCTTGATGATGCCAATGCGTTATAGCGCGGGTTTAATGCTTGGTGGCAAGCCAGTCGGTATTTGGGGTGCGAATAGTTCGGCTTGTTATGGGCATATTGGTTTAATCAATAAAATGGCTTGGGCCGACCCTCGAAGGGAGATTAGCGTTTCTCTTATGACTAGCGGCATTCCTATTGTTGCAAACAATATTCCTTCTCTTGTGCGTTTTGTTAACGCAATTTCTAAGAACTGTTCTATTACCAAGATATAAAACGTCTATTATAGAGGGCGCGTATTCCGGTATAATGCGCGCCCTTTCTATTGTTAGTTCTGTTCACTAGGTGAAACTCATATATGTCGGACACTGCACCAACTAAATCTAAGCACTTTCTTGAAACGATTATTGAAGAAGATTTGGCTTCAAATAAACACGAAGGTCGAGTTGTTACTCGCTTTCCTCCTGAGCCGAACGGTTATCTGCATGTAGGCCATGCGCGCTCAATTTGGGTTAACTTTGGTTTGGCGCAGCAATATGGCGGAGTTTGTAATCTTCGTTTTGATGACACAAATCCTGAGAAAGAAAGCCAAGAATTTATTGATGCAATTCAAGAGGATGTGCGCTGGTTAGGCTATGAATGGAATGGCGACGCACGTTATGCCTCAAGTTACTTTGATAAATTATATGAGTGGGCCTTACATCTTATTCGAGAAGGTAAGGCCTATGTGTGTGAACTCAGTGCGGAGCAAGCTTCTGAATATCGCGGTTGGGCGACTAAGCCCGGTAAAGACAGCCCTTATCGAGAGCGTTCTGTTGAAGAGAATCTAGACCTCTTTGAAACAATGAGAGCTGGTGGTTTCGATGAAGGGGCGGCTTCTCTTCGTGCGAAAATCGATATGGCTTCGCCAAATATGAATTTGAGAGACCCGATTCTTTATCGAATTCGCAAGGTTGAACATCACCAGACAGGTGATAAATGGTGTATTTATCCGAGCTATGATTTTGCGCATGGCCAAGAAGACGCGATCGAAGGCGTTACGCACTCCATCTGTACTCTGGAGTTTCAGTCTCATCGCGCTTTGTATGATTGGTTTGTTGAGAATCTTCCCGTTCCTACTAGGCCAACTCAGTATGAAATGGGGCGTTTGAACTTGAATTATACGGTCACCAGTAAGCGTAAGCTTAAGCAGCTTGTTGATGAGAATCATGTGGCGGGATGGGATGATCCAAGAATGCCAACCATATCAGGAATGCGTCGTCGTGGGTTTACTCCGAATTCGCTTAAAAGCTTCTGTGAAATGATTCCTGTAAGCGCTAAGAACAACAGTGATGTGGATGTAGCTCAGCTAGAAAAAGCGATTCGTGATGATTTGAATGAACAAGCTCCTCGCGCGATGTGCGTGATGAATCCTCTTAAAGTCACGGTCATTAATATTGATGAGGCTGACTCAGGTCTTGAGATGAAAGCTGCGAACCATCCAAACAAACCTGAGTTAGGCGAGAGAGTGATCCCATTCTCGGAAACGTTGTATATCGATAAAGCTGACTTCAATGAAGACAATACCTTGTCACGCAAAAAGTTTAAGCGCTTAGTGAGCGGAGAGTATGTTCGTCTTCGCAGTGCTTATATTATTAAGTCTGAAGAAGTGATTAAAGATGATGCGGGTGAAATCATTGAGCTTAAGGTCTCGCTTGTTCCGGGTACTGTCGGTGAGAACGTTGAGGGTGTAAAACCTCGCGGTGTGATTCACTGGGTCTCTGCAGAGCATGGAGTAAAAGCAACCATTCGCGATTACGATCGTTTGTTCTCCGACCCGAATCCTGATGCAGGTGAGGGTGATTTTTTAGCCCATATCAACCCGAATAGTTTGAAAGAATATGAAGGCGTTGTTGAACCAGCGTTAGCTGCAGCGAAGCCAGAAGATAGCTTTCAGTTTGAGCGAGAAGGGTATTTTGTTGCAGATCGTTTTGATCACGCGGCAGACAAATTGGTATTTAATAAAACGATCGGTCTTCGTGATGTTTGGAGTGGTAAATAATGTCTGAGCTTAAATTATTTAATACGCTGACTGGCAAGAAAGAAGTATTTAAACCTATCGAAGAGGGCAAAATTCGTATGTACGTCTGTGGTATGACGGTGTACGACTATTGTCATATTGGCCATGCTCGCGTGATGGTTGGCTTTGATGTGATTACGCGTTTCCTTCGTCATATCGGTTACGACGTCACTTACATTCGAAATATCACAGACGTTGATGACAAAATTTTTGCACGTGCGAATGAAAATGGCGAAGCGTTTGATGCCTTAACTGAGCGCTTTATTAATGCTATGCATGAAGATGAACGAGCATTGGGCACTTTACCTCCGACCCAAGAACCGCGCGCTACTGAGCATATGGGTAATATTATCTCGATGACTGAAACACTGATCGAGAAAGGCTTCGCCTACGCTGCTGATAATGGTGATGTTTATTATCGTGTTAAGAAGTTTGATGGTTACGGCAAACTCAGTAAGAAAAATATCGATGATCTGCAGTCCGGTGCGCGCGTTGGTATTGAAGAGTTGAAAGAAGACCCATTAGATTTTGCATTATGGAAAGCTGCAAAAGAGGGTGAGGCATACTGGGACTCTCCTTGGGGTAAAGGCCGTCCGGGCTGGCATATAGAATGTTCGGCAATGTCGACTTGTTGTCTTGGTAATACCTTCGACATTCATGGTGGTGGTCCTGATTTGAAGTTCCCGCATCATGAAAATGAGATTGCGCAGAGCGAAGCGGCTACTGGCGAAACCTATGTGAATTACTGGATGCATGCCGGCGCTGTCCGGGTTAATAAAGAGAAGATGTCTAAGTCTTTGGGTAACTTCTTTACTATTCGCGAAGTGCTTGAAAAGTACTCTCCTGAAGTGGTGCGTTACTTCCTCACATCAAGCCAATATCGCAGTCAAATTGATTATTCGGAAGCGAGCTTAGCGGAAGCGCAAAGCGCGCTAGATCGTATGTATCAATCTTTGCGTGGATTAGAGATTTCAGAAGTTGATCTTGAGGTCTCTTATGTTGACCGTTTCAAATCGGCAATGTGTGATGATTTCAATACGCCAGTTGCGCTAGCGGTGTTGTTTGATTTGGTTAAGGCACTTAATTCAGCGAAAGATGCAGCTGAGAAAAATCAGCTTGCATTTACGTTGAAGCAATTGGCTGGCGTTCTTGGTTTGCTTGAGTCGGATCCAGATGCTTATTTTAAACAAGCGCCGACACAAGATGGTGGACTGGCTGAAGATGAAATTGAAGCGTTGATTGCTCAGCGACTTCAAGCGCGTGCGGACAAAAACTGGGCTGAGTCAGATCGCATACGTGATGAGTTAGCCGAACAAGGCATTGTTCTTGACGATGGTAAAGATGGGACAACCTGGCGTCGCGCTTAGTTTACAAGTGTTTATGTGTAAAAAAGGCGACCTAAGGGTCGCCTTTTTTATTGATACGATATTGCTTTAGTCGTGAAGCTGCTCTGCAGCGTATAAGGTGTTTTCCATAAGTGTCGCTACTGTCATTGGTCCGACTCCACCGGGCACGGGAGTAATCCAACCAGCGCGTTCTTTTGTGATATCAAATTCCACATCACCAACAAGCGTCCCGTCTTCTAGGCGATTGATACCTACGTCAATAACAATAGCGCCGGGTTTAATCCATTCGCCTTTAACAAGGCCAGGTTTGCCAACCGCTACAACTACGATATCAGCTTGAGATACTTTTTCGGGAAGGTTTTGGGTGAAGCGATGGGTAGTAGTTACGGTGCAGCCAGCTAATAACAGTTCTAGGCCCATTGGGCGGCCGACGATGTTTGAGGCACCAACTATTACAGCGTCTTTGCCTCGTATTGTTTGTCCAGTTTTTTCGAGTAGAGTGATCACGCCTTTAGGTGTGCAAGGTCGTAAAAGTGGCATTCGCTGAGCTAAGCGACCTATATTAAAAGGATGGAAGCCGTCTACATCTTTGTCTGGTTTGATTTGCTCTAAAAGGTTGTCGCTATCAAGGTGGTCTGGAAGGGGAAGTTGGACAAGGATTCCATCTATTTCGGGGTCATTGTTATATTTGTCTATTAATGCTTCTAATTCGTGTTGTTGAGTGCTTTCCGGTAGAACGATCGCTTCGCTTTTAAATCCGACCTGCTCGCATGCATTGTTTTTGTTTCGAACATAAACTTCAGAGGCAGGATCATCGCCGACGAGAATGACGGCGAGTCCAGGACGTCGTTTACCCTGTTCGATCCTTTCAGCGACTTGTTTTGCGATCTCTTCCTTCAGTTGTGTGGCGACAGCTTTGCCATCAATTATTTGTGCACTCATGACTGTGTAACTGCTTTATATGGTTGCTATGTAGAATTGCGGGCATTTTGTCATGCTCATATCAGAATAAAAAGACTTTTACATAAGGGATTTGGTTGCTATTTATGCGCCGAAAAATAAATTAATAAATTAGTTGTTTTTGTTGTTGACGACCTGCAAAACCGTATGTATTATTCGCGCCATCTTGTTGAGGGGGTAACCCAAAGCAAGGCAAGTCGGGGTATAGCGCAGTCTGGTAGCGCGCCTGCTTTGGGAGCAGGATGTCGGGAGTTCGAATCTCTCTACCCCGACCACTTCTACAGCTAGTATATAGATAGTAGATAGGGTTCGAGCGCCCGTAGCTCAGTTGGATAGAGCAACGGCCTTCTAAGCCGTCGGTCGTAGGTTCGAATCCTACCGGGTGCGCCATTAAATGGTTGATCCGAGTAATGGTGGGCGTAGCTCAGTCGGTAGAGCTCAGGATTGTGATTCCTGCGGTCGAGGGTTCGATCCCCTTCGCCCACCCCAATATACTATATAAGTAAGGGCAACCCTTGCTGTAAGTAAAATATGTGCGAAAGTGGCGGAATTGGTAGACGCGCTGGATTTAGGTTCCAGTATCGCAAGATGTGAGAGTTCGAGTCTCTCCTTTCGCACCAAGTTTTACTTAGTTTGCAAAGTTTTTAATCCTAACTTTATATCCCTTCATTTATTGTGAATAAAGTGCTTGCCAAGTGCGGTATTGACTCTTACTATTCGTTCCCCATTATTTGCGTGCGGTTTGCCTGAGCGGTCTGGCTAGAAGGCGTTACGTTGCAGGCAAGCAAAGTTAATTAAGTTTTTGAGAATTGAGGAATTTCCATGCAAGTTTCTGTTGAAACAACATCTTCCATCGAGCGTCGCATCACTATTGGCGTTCCAGCAGAACAAATAGAAACGGAAGTAGAGCAGCGACTGCAGCAAACAGCGCGCACTGTGCGCTTAAACGGTTTCCGTCCAGGTAAAGTTCCAGCGAAAGTTGTTAAGAAGCGTTTTGGTGGTCAAGTTCGCCAAGAAGTTATCGGTGAATTGATGCGCAATTCATATATCGAAGCTCTAGGTAAAGAAGGCATTAACCCTGTTGGCTACCCTAAGTTTGAGCCGAAGCAGGTTGACGAAGGTAAAGACTTCGAGTTCGTAGCTGTTGTTGAGGTTTATCCAGAGCTTGAAAATATCGAGGTTGATGGAATTACTCTTGAAGAGCCAAATGCTGAGATTAAAGAAAAAGACATTAAAGAAATGATTGATGTGTTGCGTCGTCAGCATGGTACGCCTAAGTCTGTTAAGCGTAAGTCCAAAAAGAAAGACACTTTGGTTGTGGATTATAAAGGTTTCATTGGTGATGATCAGTTCCAGGGCGGAACAGCTGAAGATCAGCGAATCACACTTGGTTCAGGTCAAATGATTCCAGGCTTCGAAGAAGGTTTGGTCGGAGCCAAAGCTGGTGAAGAAGTTGAACTAAATGTTACTTTCCCAGAAGACTACGGTAACGAAGAATTGGCGGGTAAAGATGCTCGTTTTGAAGTTTCTGTAAAAGAGAATATCGAAATTAAACTTCCTGAAATGGACCAAGAGTTCTTCAGTAAGTACGGCGTAGACTCTGACGACGAAGATCAGTTTAAAGCTGAAGTCGTTAAGAATATGGAGCGTGAGCTTAAGAACGCGGTAGCAAATAACCTTAAACAGCAAATGGTGACACAACTGGGTGATCGTAACGATGTTGAAGTTCCACAAGGTTTGATTGATCAAGAGATTGATGCGATGAAACGTGAAGCTGTTCAGCAATTTGGCGGTGGTCAAGATATGGACTTGTCTCAGCTTCCAAATGAGTTATTCGCTGAGCAGGCGGCTAAGCGTGTTAAGACAGGTTTGTTGTTCGCTGGTATCGTTAAAGATAACGATATTAAAGCGGATGCAGCTAAGGTTGATGAGAAGATTCAAGAGATTGCAGGTACTTACGAATCACCTGAAGAGGTTATTGAGCACTACAATAAGCCAGAGAATCGTACACAGGTAGAAGCTGTTGTAGTTGAAGATGCGGTAATTGAGCTTCTTAAGGAAAAAGCAAAAACTAAGAAAAAGAAAATGTCTTACCAAGAAGCTGTGCAGTCTGCACAAGCGCAAGCGTAAACTTATTTTCTTTACAGGCCTGAAGAACGTTTGTTTTTCGGCTACACTTGAAAACAGCTGGTATTTTACCAGCTGTTTTTGATTTAGGGCTTGAAAAATGTCCGCACTGCCACGATGTAGGGAAAGGAAGATAAAATAATGAGCTACAGGGGTCCCATGAGCGAAGCACCATCAATTATTACCAATAGCGGCTTAGTGCCAATGGTTATCGAGCAAACCGCACGCGGCGAGCGTTCATTTGATATTTACTCGCGTTTGTTGAAAGAGCGAGTGATTTTCTTGGTAGGTCAAGTTGAAGACCACATGGCAAATTTGGTTGTAGCTCAGTTATTATTTTTGGAATCAGAGAATCCAGATAAGGATATTCACCTGTATATTAATTCACCGGGTGGGTCAGTTACTGCGGGGATGTCAATTTACGATACGATGCAGTTTATTAAGCCTGATGTTTCGACTTTATGTATTGGTCAAGCTTGTAGTATGGGGGCATTTTTATTAACGGGTGGTGCAAAAGGAAAGCGCCATTGTTTACCGAATTCAAGAATGATGATTCATCAGCCGCTTGGTGGATACCAAGGGCAGGCAACTGATATCGAAATACACACAAAAGAAATTTTGACGATTCGCGATAAGTTGAATCGTATTATGTCGCATCACACGGGGCAGGATCTTGAGACGATCGCGCGCGATACCGATCGTGATAATTTCATGGATGGCTCTGCGGCGGTCGATTATGGTTTAATTGATTCCGTGATCGAGAAGCGATAAGTATTAATATACCTGGCAGCGCTTGGTAGGCAGGGATGCCCGTTAACCAGTGTTGCGTGTAACAAATCAGGAATGGGAAAAAAAATGTCAGACGAAAAAAACGGTAAAGGCGAAGATAACGGTAAATTGCTTTACTGTTCGTTTTGCGGAAAAAGTCAGCACGAAGTAAGAAAGCTTATTGCGGGCCCGTCCGTCTTTATATGTGATGAGTGCGTAGACTTATGCAACGACATCATTCGTGAAGAAATTCAAGAGAGTACTGGGGAAGAGAGCAGCGATAGGCTTCCGGTTCCACAAGAAATCAAAACTACACTCGATGATTATGTTATTGGCCAAGACAGAGCCAAGGTTGTTCTGTCG
>NZ_LWFI01000644.1:0-405 GCF_001635735.1 Oleiphilus sp. HI0067 | reverse complement strand
TAGCGCACTTGAATGAAGTGGGTGGCGCAAACGGCATTGGTCGTTTAGACATCGTAGAAAACCGTTATGTTGGTATGAAGTCACGTGGTTGTTATGAGACACCTGGTGGCACCATCATGCTTAAAGCACACCGTGCGATCGAATCAATCACGCTAGACAAAGAAGCTGCGCACCTTAAAGACAGTGTGATGCCTAAGTATGCAGAGCTTGTATACAACGGATACTGGTGGTCACCAGAGCGTAAAGCGCTTCAAGCATTGATCGACGAGACACAAACTTACGTGAACGGTGTTGTGCGTTTGAAACTTTACAAAGGCAACGTCATCGTTGTTGGTCGTAAGTCAGAAGATACCTTGTTCGACGAAAGCATCGCGACATTTGAAGATGATGCTGGTGCATACGATC
>NZ_LWFI01000643.1:0-535 GCF_001635735.1 Oleiphilus sp. HI0067 | reverse complement strand
CAGGGTTTACTGACTATTGATGCGCTTAAAGTGCTTTGGGATCAAGCATCAAGCGAAGAGAAAAAAGAATTTCTAAAATGGGCGTTTAAGTAAGTTTTATTCGCCTTGCTTCGAGCTTGTAGTGGATGAGAATAGTCCGCTTACAAGCTCACTTGCATCGTCAATAATGCCGCTTACAAATGACCGGCTCTCATCCTCTTTTTCTTCAAGTGCTGTATGTTTCAATTGATCTATACGTTCCAGCGCTTCTTCCAAGTAACGAGAAAATGGCTTCTCTCCGTTGAAGCGATCTGGACAATATGTGCAGTTGATATTGTATTCGCCGTTATAACTGATGATGGTGATCGTTAAGCCAATTCCATCAAACAATGGGCTGCTGCATGACAAAGAAACTAGTTCGTTTTCTTCTAAATACAGAGGGAATTGTGGGCCTGGAATATTGATGATTGGGAGGTTGAACATCGGCTTAAACTTTTGAGCCAATAAAAATTCTGAGTATACGCTAGCAGAAAGTGAGGCCATATTGCTAGGTACA
>NZ_LWFI01000642.1:0-684 GCF_001635735.1 Oleiphilus sp. HI0067 | reverse complement strand
ATAAGGAAGCTCTTTGCATCGTCATCGTACTTCACGCTTTGCAAATCGCGCTTATCGTCGCCACCCATCTCATCACGAGGATTCAAAGTGTACGGGTTATTCAATAACTTAAAGAGCTCTTTGTCATCCGCTACTTCAGCGAGCACGTTATTGATACTTGCAATCGTGCCACCACTCGCACCACCTTTCATTGACTTCACTCGAACCTTGATCGCTTTCGCGTATTCGCCTTTAAGCTCCTTCACTTTGTTCTGAACAAAGTAAGTGCCCAAGTCAGATGGAATAGAGTCAAAGCCACAACAATGAATAATACGCGCACCAGTTTCTTGAGCGCGTTCATGGTGTTGATCGATCATTCGACGAATCCACTGCGTTTCACCAGCAAGGTCACAATAATCCGTACCGGCTTCAACACAAGCCGCAACAAGCTCGTTCCCATACAAAGCATATGGACCAACAGTCGTACAAATAACTTTCGTCTTACTGACTAAGTCTTTCAAGCTAGCTTCGTCGTGACTATCCGCAATTAGGATTGGTATATCATTAGTGCCTTGGCCATCATTTAGACCTGCACGAACTTCCTCGAGCTTAGCTTGATTACGTCCAGCCATCGCCCACTTAAGCTCGCCATTGAGGCCGTAAGTACTTAAATAAAATTCGGCTACTAAGCGGCCAGTAAAGCTA
>NZ_LWFI01000641.1:0-567 GCF_001635735.1 Oleiphilus sp. HI0067 | reverse complement strand
TTCCTGACGTAGGTACCGAAGACGCGGTTGAAGTTATTGAGCTATTAGTGAATGTAGGGGATTCGATCGCGATTGATGATCCGATTATCGTGCTTGAATCAGATAAGGCGAGCATCGAAGTACCGGCAACGAGTGCTGGTGTTATTGATGCCATTAAGGTGAAAGTCGGTGACCAAGTAAAACAAGGCGATACTCTAATATCTGTATCTGCAGAGAGTTCTGATGAACCAGAAAGCGGCGAACAGAAAGAGGATGTTAAAGAAAAGCCTATTGCTGAAATTCAGGAAGCTGCGCCAGAGCAAAATGTGCCGAAAGCAGTTTCAGAATCGACAACTACTGAAGTCATTGTACCTGACCTTGGCGGAGCCGATGAGGTAGAGGTCATTGAGCTTTGCGCTGGTGTAGGGACAAACCTTAATGCTGATGATGCCATCATTGTGCTTGAATCTGATAAGGCCTCGATGGATATACCTTGTCCCGTAGCGGGAGAGATTCTAGATTTTAAAGTTTCTCTTAGTGACAAAGTCAAAGAAGGCGATGTTATCGCTTTGATCAAAACGCAAGCTA
>NZ_LWFI01000640.1:0-487 GCF_001635735.1 Oleiphilus sp. HI0067 | reverse complement strand
AGCGATTCTATAGGAGATGTTCGGATGGCAAAAGAAAAGTTTGAAAGAAGTAAGCCGCACGTTAACGTTGGAACAATTGGCCACGTTGACCACGGCAAAACAACACTAACAGCAGCACTTACTCGTGTATGTGCAGAAGTATTCGGTGGTGAGAAGGTAGACTTCGCTAACATCGATAACGCTCCAGAAGAGCGTGAGCGTGGTATTACAATCGCAACGTCACACGTAGAGTACGATTCAAATGATCGTCACTACGCGCACGTTGACTGTCCTGGACACGCGGACTACGTGAAAAACATGATCACTGGTGCTGCTCAAATGGACGGCGCGATCCTAGTATGTGGTGCGACTGACGGCCCAATGCCTCAGACTCGTGAGCATATCCTTCTTTCACGTCAGGTTGGTGTTCCATACATCGTAGTATTCTTGAACAAAGCAGACCTTCTTGCTGAAGACTGTGGCGGTGCAGGTACTGAAGAATACAACG
>NZ_LWFI01000639.1:0-525 GCF_001635735.1 Oleiphilus sp. HI0067 | reverse complement strand
AGGATGAGGGAAACGCTCATCTAAATACTCCATCATGATATCAGCTTCATACAATACAAGATCACGATCTACCAATGTAGGCAATTCATTGTATGGGTTATGATCAGCTAACTCTGCAGGCTTTTCATCTGGATCGACATCAATAATATCTACTGCCACACCTTTTTCGGCGAGAACGATACGGACTCGGTGGCTATAGTGGCTTGCACCATCAGAAAAAAACGTCATCGACGACCGTTTGGTCACAACGCCCATACAAGAGCTCCTTATAAATAGAACGCATCGAAAATTCGATACATAGAATACAAAACTGCCAGAATTATACACACTTATCAAAGCGCGTCATAATTCAACACACGTTATAACAAAAAAGGCCGTTAGCGTTTGCCAACAGCCTTATAGCTACTTAGATAGACTTAGTGGATATCGCGCCAGTACTCTTTATTCAAGAAGTAGACGAACACAAAGAAGAACGCCAAGAAGACAAGCACGTATAATCCCATACGCTCACTTTCTATCCGTGAC
>NZ_LWFI01000638.1:0-795 GCF_001635735.1 Oleiphilus sp. HI0067 | reverse complement strand
GTATTCTTGAACAAAGCAGACCTTCTTGCTGAAGACTGTGGCGGTGCAGGTACTGAAGAATACAACGAAATGCTTGAGTTGGTTGAAATGGAGCTTCGTGAGCTTCTAGATCAATACGAATTCCCTGGTGACGACACTCCAATCATTCCTGGTTCTGCTTTGATGGCATTGAACGGCGAAGATGACAACGAGTTGGGTACAACTGCTGTTAAGAAGCTTGTTGAAGCGCTTGATACGTACATCCCAGAGCCAGAGCGTGCAATCGATCAACCATTCCTAATGCCAGTAGAAGACGTATTCTCTATCTCTGGTCGTGGTACGGTAGTAACTGGTCGTGTTGAGCGTGGTATCATCACTGTTGGTGACGAAATCGAAATCATCGGTATCCGTGAAACTCAAACCACTACTTGTACTGGTGTTGAGATGTTCCGTAAGCTTCTTGATGAGGGTCGTGCGGGCGAGAACGTTGGTGTTCTTCTACGTGGTACTAAGCGTGACGACGTTGAGCGTGGTCAGGTTCTATGTGTTCCTGGTTCTGTTAAGCCGCACACTAAGTTCGAAGCTGAAGTATACGTACTAAGCAAAGATGAAGGTGGTCGTCACACGCCATTCTTCAAAGGCTACCGTCCACAGTTCTACTTCCGTACTACGGACGTAACGGGTGCATGTGAGCTTCCAGAAGGCGTTGAAATGGTAATGCCTGGCGATAACGTACAGCTTTCTGCAGAATTGATCGCGCCAATCGCGATGGAAGAAGGTTTGCGTTTCGCAATTCGTGAAGGCGGTCGTACAGTA
>NZ_LWFI01000637.1:0-753 GCF_001635735.1 Oleiphilus sp. HI0067 | reverse complement strand
CCTTTAGAGATATGAGAGTGTTCATAGACAATTGCGGTAGTTTGTTTTTTAGAGGGTAACATCAAGCTAATTCTTCTTTTCCTGTCGGCGCTGGCCGACGGCAGGCCAGGGTCTTTGTTTGGCCAAAGACCCCAATACCTCAAAGGCGACCCAGATCGCTTGCGCGCTCGACGGGATTTAAGTTTCGTTCCAATCCGTCATTGCCGCGCAGGCGGCACAAAAGCGCTTTAGCGCGTTGAACGACAAAAAGTCGGCCCGAAGGGTAAGCGAAGCGCATCATCTATTGTTTAAAGTGCAATGCATGGAGTTAGACAATTGCGCACATCAAGTTGGGAGAAATATCAGGCTTTATCTAGACAGGTTTATTGAGCAAGCAGACATGAATGCCGCTATATGGCTCACCCGTAGCCAGTATGCCCCATGCAGTTCTGGCGAGTGCGATGCAGCAAAGAAGGCTTTTGTGTTTACTTCTGACGCTTAGCGCCGCAACGATAAGTGGCATCGCCTCGGCAAAAGTAGAACGTCGAACCCAACCGTACTTTTTCTTCACAATCAACTTCAGACCAGTGTATGAGTTCACCAAAGCGGTAATCATCATCATAAATGCCGTCGTAGCCTTCAGCTTTACAGATTTCCTTCGCTTTGGTCGCCATTGATAGTTCTACCTGGTTTCTAGCTCCTTCTAGGCTGCCGGATTCGTACCCAAATAAGCCCAACGGCGAATTATTAATATCAGTATCGGTCCAGCTTAGG
>NZ_LWFI01000636.1:0-983 GCF_001635735.1 Oleiphilus sp. HI0067 | reverse complement strand
TCGGACAACAAAGCTTTGCCGATCAGCCTTTGAAGAAAGAATTTTTCAGATAAGATTTTGATCGTGCAGTACAACAAAAAAAGGCGCCCCAAGGCGCCTTTTATATGTTTCTCTACAACTAGTGCTTAGTTGTATACAACAGAAACATCGTAATCGATTGAGGTCGCAGTAGCTGCCGCTGCCGCTGCAGTCGTTGCATTATCAACTGTCAAAGTACCACCAAGCGTCAACTGGTGAGCTGCCTGTAGCGTAACACCTGTAAGAGATAGTGCCGCTTCACCGTTGTCGATCATTGCTGGTACGAAAGTCATACCGTTTGAAGAAGACTGACCTAGCGTGATGTCAAAAGTAAGACCATCAGTACCTGCTACGTCTATAACACCTTCTACACCGTTTGTTGCTGCATCAAAACAACCAGTACCTGAACGCGCACCACCTGCAGCTAGCGTACAAGTTACCGCATCAGCTGAAGGGTCGATTTGACCAAGGTTCATTTGCGTATTTTCAGTCAACTGAAGTGGCTCAACGATTTGAAGTAGAGCCTGGAAAGTATCAGCGTGAGCCATACCTGCGCCAAGACCTGAAACTAGAGTTGTTGCGATTGCTGCTTTTTTGAATACGTTTTTCATGGATAGTATCTCCGAACACTTATTTAGTTTTGAAATTGCTGAATTAAATTTTTATATCGTGACCTTAGGGCCATCTTGTTTGTCTCTCTTTCGAAAGACCTTTCATATTTACTACTTTCGCACTTACTGCTTGTACTGCTTGCTTCCTGCTCTTAACTGCAAGCTGCTTATATGCAGCTTTAAGCGAGGCTTGTGGCCTCTACAACATCACGATTAGATATTTCGTCACGTTGTAAGCAGCGCGTTTTTTAAAATGTTTTGCATTTCGTTTGCGCTTAATTTCAGCTTAGCTANATCACAGAACTTGCACGCCGAAAAACAGGCCGTTTTGTAGCGAAGTGTTACAAGGTGTTT
>NZ_LWFI01000635.1:0-1077 GCF_001635735.1 Oleiphilus sp. HI0067 | reverse complement strand
CTGCGTCTTCTGCTACAGTGACAGCCCCCGTCAGTGGATCACCGTCAGCACTAGGGTTCGATGGATCGATTGGATCGGTCGGATCGACTGGATCAACCGGGTTCGGGCCGTCAATAACCGAATTAATTGTTACAGTCATTGACGTCGTTGCACTATTGTTATCGACTTGGCTGCTATCATCGGGATCAACATCTTCATTATGAATCGCGACCTGCAGAACGATATCGCTTAGATGGCCTATTGCTGGCGTGATCGTGAGACCGGCAAGCTCAGCGGCTGTCAACGTCCAGCTACCATCTCCATTGTCAGTGCCAGCAGATAACGTAGCATCTAACGGCACATCGCTGATGGTGTAACCAGTAACTGACTCAGAACCGTCGTTATCTGCTAGGCTACCAGTGATATCCAAGGCAATAGCACTATTCTCATCACCATTTACATCACTCGCACTCACCGCAGGCGCATCAGCGACTGCTTCCAAAGTAACTTCTACCGAACCATTATAAACTTGACTAGCATCGCCCTGTGTGAACGTTACTTCAGTCGTTAATGTAAAGTCATCGCTGGAATGTTCGACTGGCGTAAGGCTCAAACCATCAAGATCAGCGGGATCCACTGTCCAGGTGCCATCACCGTTATTCGTACCCGCTGACAAAATCGCTCCAGTTGGCACGCCACCGATCGTGACACTGCTCATTGTTTCATTAACATCAATGGGAGTTAACGGACCCAATTCAAGATCAAAGACTGCGTCTTCTGCTACAGTGACAGCCCCCGTCAGTGGATCACCGTCAGCACTAGGGTTCGATGGATCGATTGGATCGGTCGGATCGACTGGATCAACCGGGTTCGGGCCGTCAATAACCGAATTAATTGTTACAGTCATTGACGTCGTTGCACTATTGTTATCGACTTGGCTGCTATCATCGGGATCAACATCTTCATTATGAATCGCGACCTGCAGAACGATATCGCTTAGATGGCCTATTGCTGGCGTGATCGTGAGACCGGCAAGCTCAGCGGCTGTCAACGTCCAGCTACCATCTCCATTGTCAGTGCCAGCAGATAACGTAGCAT
>NZ_LWFI01000634.1:0-5006 GCF_001635735.1 Oleiphilus sp. HI0067 | reverse complement strand
GGGAGTAATACCAGCAATAATCAAACCTATAATAATTTATATTTATAAATCATAGCCTTATAAAGAAATTATAAGAATACAGCTCATATCAAACAGTAAAATAATCTGACACATCGGAACTAACGCACATAGCGCGAGAAGCGAGAAGCAAGAAGCAAGAAGCAAGAAGCAAGAAGCAAGAAGCAAGAAGCAAGAAATTCTAAAGGGGGAAATTTGGGTGGCAACTCTCGCCAGCTACACCTCGGCACATGAGTCGACCGCTGTGGCTGCTCCCTTCCGGGCCTGACCAGGTTCACGATTTATCATTGCGAGGGAACCAACAAGAGTTACCATGGTGCGTTGTGGCTAGTGCCGATCAACGAGCGCGCATAATACCAAAGCACTCTGCGACATAAAAGCCTTATTTTCAGCTCTATTGCATTACCAACATAATTTCTTCGACACCACTATCCACTCCCCCATTGAAGCTTTGCGAATAATATTCAAAAGGTAATGGTTCACCATTAATAAACAAACTGGCTTGGGTTATTTCAAGGTCTAGATTGGTGTGAAACATGCCATCGCATGCATCAAAGTCAGAATTGACCGTCGAAGAAGATGGACTACAGTCTTCAGGGTTTAAAGATGACTCAGCGCCATCAAACGCTATGGAGGAAAGGCTTACAGAATTAACGATTTCAAAACGCGCACTGAAGCGATCTGCGTGCACAGCAAGAGATAACATCGTGAGAGATGCCGTCATCAGGATATGCTTTAAACCAAAACACGCAGACATGTCGAAGCCCCAAAAATTTAGGACTTCGAGTATAGGACAGATTTGTAACACTGCAACACAAAAAGTTACGCAATGTTACATAAGCCCGTTTTGCCCGGCAAAAGGTGCCTAGCACGTCAACTAAAAGACGATATCCTCTATGAACACAACGCCATCTTTACCATCAGAATAAAAACATGTTGGTTCAATCGTTTTAAGATCACGATCAGCCAAATCATTCTCATTAACTGAAACGCAGTACTTCCCTGGCAGCAAGCCTGACAGCAAATACACCCCATCATATTCGGAGCGCGTCAAAGCTACTTGATCACCCGCCTCATTAAGCACCTCTACCCTTACCGTGCTTAAAGGTCGTTGCTGTCCATTCTGTTTCACAAACAAACTGCCTTCGACTTCAAAGGTATAGGCCAAAGGAATATCTTGCTGTAACACTGAGCCTGCGTGGGTGTAAACAAAGAACGGGCCGGATGCAGCTTTTATAAACGGGTCTTCAATACTCTTTTCTTCAATCTCAATTTTTTCCATTTGAAGATGATCAATCCCTTTCAGAACGACGACACCGTCATCGCCTGTTTCAAACGTTCGCCATTTACTCTTACCCTTAAATCGAATACCCGGCAAAGTTTCTTCACCTTCATCAAACATCTGATTATCGTTTTCATCAATAAATACTCGCGCATTTAACGATGCACTATTGACTGAACTTTCATTCGATAAGAAGTGACTATCTCTCTTCGCGTCATAGCCAACGGAAGTACTAAGCGTTGCACCTAGATAAGCGAACCCATCGGTATTGAAGCCAGCACTGCCCGACACGGAAAATTTCTCAAACTCCCAAGTTAGGGTGTTGTCATTGCTGAATAAATCTTTACCTGTGAAGTTATAAGCCACTGAACCAGTGTAATTGATGTTGCTGGCGAACTTATGCGACGCTGAAAAAGAAAGGCTATTCACGCTAGATGAGGGGGCGACACTATACGCAATAGAACCCTTATAACGCCACCCTTCCCAGCGTCTTGTGGCGCTGAAGCCACCGTCTGTTCGCGAGATATCTGAGCTCCCTGATGATTTAAAATACAAAAGCTCGTTTACGAATTGATATCCCGCCCACCCCGTTGCTTTGCGCAGGTTAGTCGTGAAGTTTCCGTCGCCATCCACAAATGAGCGATCTCTGAATTCTAAATCCACAGACAAAGCACTCGGCAGGCCGACTAAAAATGATCGATCAAGACGAAGTGCATACTCAGAATCTAATTTACCATTTTGATTACGGTCACTAATTAGATCAGAGAACTTGGATGCAGAAGCATTCAAGCTAGTATCAAGCAGACGGCTCTGAAGCGTTAATTGATACGCTGAACCACCATCAAGATCTTTCGCGTAATCAAACTGCGACAAGGCTTGCCCTAAACTTCCATACAAACTGGTATGAAAGTATTGGCGATCAGTTGATGTGGAGTTTGGCGTCATTGCGCTTAACCCTAAGCGAGCAGTTAAACTTCTATGCAATCCATAGCGGACCTCCGCCATATTAAAGTTCGTCACCTCATTAAAATCGTTGATCTTCCCACCGACTAATCGCTGATTTCTTTGTAAGCTCCAAATGTCGTATTCCCAAGCACCGGCCTTAAGCATTGCCCCGCCCGATGACACTACCTCACGAATTTCACGCTCTTGCCCCTGAGGCCCATACAAACGAATATCAAAAATATTCTCGCCCAAATAAATGGGTACATTCTCAAAGATGTAGCGACCTTGGCTTGTGGTTTCAGAAAATTCTATCAAGCTACCATTGCGATAAAGTTCGACCTCCCATCCTGGAGGTGCATCACCCTCAAGCGTGATCACATCGCCCTGCTCTTGAATTGACTCGCCACCGCGAGACAAGCGAGCCCCACTACCCTGAACAGAAGAAAATAACAGCGCATCACTCAACCCGGTCACATCCCCAACCTCATAACGATCCATACCTAGAGCGATCGTTTTGTCCGGCCCTTCAGAGGCGCGCGAAAACGTTAAGCGTATATCTGTATCACTATTATTAGAGATCAAGCTTGCTTGAAGCGAATGCTTTGCCACATCGGCCCGACCTTGAACAACGAGATCATGTCGAAAATCGCTCGCACCTCGATTTTTCTCAACGTCAGCACCGATAGAGATATCGAAGTGCGGCATATTCCACCACTCATAAGTGTTTGGGATATAAGTCTCAGGAAGCGTTTCCAGCTCGGGACGTTCTATTTCTTCTTGGCGTTTTTTGCGCTCGAGCTTGGCAATTAATGGGATATCTTTTGAAGCATCAACACGTAACTGAAGTTGAGACACATCAATATCAAAATTGAATCCGAAAAGATCTTGCAAGATCTGTTGGTCGAGATAAACATCAAAGCCGTCTTCCGCATAGCGAATCGTTTGCGGCCAAGGCTGAGCAACGCCTTTGGAATAATATTCTTGTTTAGTCAGATCCAGTTCAAAAGTATTGCTCTCATCCCCCACCCAACCGGATACTAATAATTCATCGATGTCCGATTCAATAGCAATTTCTAGTAATGATGCGATCGTATCGACTGGTAACAAGGTTTGTTCTGGGGAGCGGTAAATAAAGATAGGTTCGTCATCAGTGTAAGGCCCTACACTGAGTTGTACTACTAGCAAGTCTTCATCATCAAGTTCTAACTCTGTAGCCTTCGCACTAGACAACAGCATAGCGAACACAAGAAAAGCAAACATGCTAAACCTGAGGCTACAAAAAATGTTGAACAAGAAAGGGTGCTGCATATACGAAAAAGGCGCCGATATGATCGAGCGCCCTCTATAACATTACTGACTTAACTCAAAGCGTTCTTCAATGAGATTTGTACCACCGTACTTCTCGTCTTCATCAAAACGAACAATGAAAGAGGTCTGATCTGGTTCTACAGGTTGAGGCAAACGCACTTTAATCAAACGTTTGTTGATGCTTGTATATACGCCAACACCCTTTGACATAGCAACGCGATCACCCGCTTTACCATTGTCATTCTCGAAAATCTCTACGCTGCCATATAACGATGACGACCCTTCACGTGTAATCTGCATTTCGAAAGCGCCATTCTTACCTTCTGTCGCATCAAAAATAATACTTTCTAAACCCGCAACAGAACTCAACTCACCCTTTCGGATAATAATAGGAATAGCGATTTTCAGACGAGGTTTAACCGACACCGTAGGCTCTTCATCTTCATTAGCTTCTTCCGCTTCAGCAGTAATAGGAATTTCTTGGAATACAAGGTGCGACAAATACTCGCCATCTGGAAGACCCTTCGGACGACGCGCTGCGATACGAATGGTTTGACGTTGTCCTGGTTCAATATCCACACGACGGGGAGAATAACGAATCATATCTTTGGCATATTGCGCATCGGGATCAAGCGCCTCTAGATCAACAATACTGCCGTCTTCACGCATTAACTTTTGTTCAAAAAAGATTTGATAACGCGCCCTTTGCGTTCCATCGTTCAACAGATCAAGCGCAGCCGCTCGCTCACGTTCTTCTAATACGACACGTTTTGGGTTGATTAAAAGTCCTGCGGAAACATTGATCGTAAATGCTGCAAGAAAGGAAAATACACCAAACTTCAAAAACAAAGACTTCATAACAATATCGACACTAACTCTCGTTGTTTATATAAATTTATGTTTTGTTATAGCTAACTTTAATTTTGGCTCAAAAGTCATTGAATTCAATATAATTTTTAGAAACATTAAGTGTTAAGTCCTTAGAACAAAAAAAGGCGCCCCAAGGCGCCTTTTACATGTTTCTCTACAACTAGTGCTTAGTTGTATACAACAGAAACATCGTAATCGATTGAGGTCGCAGTAGCTGCCGCTGCCGCTGCAGTCGTTGCATTATCAACTGTCAAAGTACCACCAAGCGTCAACTGGTGAGCTGCCTGTAGCGTAACACCTGTAAGAGATAGTGCCGCTTCACCGTTGTCGATCATTGCTGGTACGAAAGTCATACCGTTTGAAGAAGACTGACCTAGCGTGATGTCAAAAGTAAGACCATCAGTACCTGCTACGTCTATAACACCTTCTACACCGTTTGTTGCTGCATCAAAACAACCAGTACCTGAACGCGCACCACCTGCAGCTAGCGTACAAGTTACCGCATCAGCTGAAGGGTCGATTTGACCAAGGTTCATTTGCGTATTTTCAGTCAACTGAAGTGGCTCAACGATTTGAAGTAGAG
>NZ_LWFI01000633.1:0-914 GCF_001635735.1 Oleiphilus sp. HI0067 | reverse complement strand
GCGTATTATTGATCGGCGAGGAGCCTGCACCGAGCCGCTGCACGTCGCGACTTTGATTATCTAGATCATAGGTCCAGGTACCATTCGCTTGAAGGTGTAATGTTCCGTGTACACCCTGGATATCGCCCGCTTGAAAATGATCCTGACTAGCATCTTTATCACTTACACTGAGCGTGCCCGTCGCTTGCAGCGTGGTATCTTCTCTCACCATTCCGGTATCCGCACCGCTGATGATCGCCGTATCATCTTTGCCGTGCACGGTAATGGTTAAGTTCTGCGTATCGGTTGCACCGCTTTGATCGACTACGCCAACGGGTATTGTCAGCGTTTGAACTTGACCTGCCGCTAGGTGTTGGTAACTCGCATGGCTCGGATCAAAGCTATAGCTGCCGTCTGCATGCAGGGTAAACCCATCAACTTGCTGCATTACGCTGTAACGAGCGACTTCATGGTCGTCAGTATCCGTTGCTGTAAGCTGGCCCGTTAGCAATTGGCCATCCTCTGTCACACTTTGCGCTTGGATTTGCTGTAATACCGGCGCGTCATTTGTGCCCGTTAGGGTGATGACAAGATTCTTGGTATCAGTCGCGCCAGCTAGGTCAGTTACTGTCACAGGGATGGTGATGGTTTGTACATCGCCTTGCGTCAAATGGTTATAACTACCGTGGTTTGGGTCGAAGCTATAGCTACCATCTTGCTTTAGTACAAAACCATCTACATTCGGTGCACTAAAGGTAAGTTGGTCATTCGTATCAATATCCGAGCCGGTAAGCACACCTGTGGTCTTAGTGCTATCACCCTCTCTTGCCGATTGTGCTGTAATGACACTCAAAGCGGGCGCGTCGTTAATACCTGTAATCGTCACCGAAATACTGTGTGCGGTGCCGTCTGCCGAATGGATTTGTATCACATCG
>NZ_LWFI01000632.1:0-2401 GCF_001635735.1 Oleiphilus sp. HI0067 | reverse complement strand
CTGTCGATGTTTGACTGCCCCAGTCTGCCGTCGTATCAATCACCGCAGGGTCGGCACTGGCAACTACTTCAAGACTGGTTATGGATAATGTCGAAGTGGCGCCCACTGGCGAAGCATAGGCGGAACTAATAACAGGTTTATCTTCAGTCCCGGTAATGGTGATGCTGACTTGTTGGGTTGAGCCATCGGTCGCTGTGAAAGTATAAGTATCTACGACTTGTTGCTTGGCTGGGTCGGGGTCACTGGGTGATAAATCTTGTACTTTGCTTTGATCAAGGGTATAGGTCCATTGACCATTAACCATGGCTATATGGCCGTAGGTGGTGGTTGTACTGACAAGATCTGGGAAATCAGGTGTTTCGCCTGTATCGGTATCAGATATGCTGAGGGTTCCACTGGCGGTTGCGGTGTCACCTGCGTCTCCTTCAGTTACTGCGCCAGTGCTTGCCCCCGTTATTATAGCTGCATCGTCTTTACCATGAACCGTAATAACGAGATTCTGCGTGTCAGTACCACCGTCTTGGTCGGTCACCGTAATCGGAATGGTGACAGTTTGGTCTGTACCTGCGGCCAAGTGTTGATAGGCGCTGTGACTGGGATCAAAGGTGTACGACCCGTCGGCATTTAGCGTAAAACCGTCTATGGTCGGTGCGGTGTAGGTGGCCGTTTCATGGTCGTCAGTATCCGTTGCTGTAAGCTGGCCCGTTAGCAATTGGCCATCCTCTGTCACACTTTGCGCTTGGATTTGCTGTAATACCGGCGCGTCATTTGTGCCTGTTAGGGTGATGACAAGATTCTTGGTATCAGTCGCGCCAGCTAGGTCAGTTACTGTCACAGGGATGGTGATGGTTTGTACATCGCCTTGCGCCAAATGGTTATAACTACCGTGGTTTGGGTCGAAGCTATAGCTACCATCTTGCTTTAGTACAAAACCATCTACATTCGGTGCACTAAAGGTAAGTTGGTCATTCGTATCAATATCCGAGCCGGTAAGCACACCTGTGGTCTTAGTGCTATCACCCTCTCTTGCCGATTGTGCTGTAATGACACTCAAAGCGGGCGCGTCGTTAATACCTGTAATCGTCACCGAAATACTGTGTGCGGTGCCGTCTGCCGAATGGATTTGTATCACATCGGTCAGCGTATTATTGATCGGCGAGGAGCCTGCACCGAGCCGCTGCACGTCGCGACTTTGATTATCTAGATCATAGGTCCAGGTACCATTCGCTTGAAGGTGTAATGTTCCGTGTACACCCTGGATATCGCCCGCTTGAAAATGATCCTGACCAGCATCTTTATCACTTACACTGAGCGTGCCCGTCGCTTGCAGCGTGGTATCTTCTCTCACCATTCCGGTATCCGCACCGCTGATGATCGCCGTATCATCTTTGCCGTGCACGGTAATGGTTAAGTTCTGCGTATCGGTTGCACCGCTTTGATCGACTACGCCAACGGGTATTGTCAGCGTTTGAACTTGACCTGCCGCTAGGTGTTGGTAACTCGCATGGCTCGGATCAAAGCTATAGCTGCCGTCTGCATGCAGGGTAAACCCATCAACTTGCTGCATTACGCTGTAACGAGCGACTTCATGGTCGTCAGTATCCGTTGCTGTAAGCTGGCCCGTTAGCAATTGGCCATCCTCTGTCACACTTTGCGCTTGGATTTGCTGTAATACCGGCGCGTCATTTGTGCCCGTTAGGGTGATGACAAGATTCTTGGTATCAGTCGCGCCAGCTAGGTCAGTTACTGTCACAGGGATGGTGATGGTTTGTACATCGCCTTGCGTCAAATGGTTATAACTACCGTGGTTTGGGTCGAAGCTATAGCTACCATCTTGCTTTAGTACAAAACCATCTACATTCGGTGCACTAAAGGTAAGTTGGTCATTCGTATCAATATCCGAGCCGGTAAGCACACCTGTGGTCTTAGTGCTATCACCCTCTCTTGCCGATTGTGCTGTAATGACACTCAAAGCGGGCGCGTCGTTAATACCTGTAATCGTCACCGAAATACTGTGTGCGGTGCCGTCTGCCGAATGGATTTGTATCACATCGGTCAGCGTATTATTGATCGGCGAGGAGCCTGCACCGAGCCGCTGCACGTCGCGACTTTGATTATCTAGATCATAGGTCCAGGTACCATTCGCTTGAAGGTGTAATGTTCCGTGTACACCCTGGATATCGCCCGCTTGAAAATGATCCTGACTAGCATCTTTATCACTTACACTGAGCGTGCCCGTCGCTTGCAGCGTGGTATCTTCTCTCACCATTCCGGTANCCGCACCGCTGATGATCGCCGTATCATCTTTGCCGTGCACGGTAATGGTTAAGTTCTGCGTATCGGTTGCACCGCTTTGATCGACTACGCCAACGGGTATTGTCAGCGTTTGAACTTGACCTGC
>NZ_LWFI01000631.1:0-2875 GCF_001635735.1 Oleiphilus sp. HI0067 | reverse complement strand
AACAGGTAACAGAGCACTTTACTGTCACGGCCACAGACAGCAGCGGCACACCGGTACAGCAAACGATAACGATCGACGTGACGGGCACTAACGATGCGCCGGAGATCACCTCTATTACAGCTCAAGCAGCACATGAAGGCGATACGACACTAACAAAAGGGATAATTTATGTCGCAGAGCACGATAACCACGACCGAGTTAGCTTTTCTTCCCCGAGTGTCGACGGTTTTGTACTCCAGCAGAATGGGAAATATAGTTTTGATCCCAGTCACAGCAGCTACAATCATTTAGCCCAAGGCGATGTGCAAACAATTACAATTCCGGTAACTCTTACAGATTTGGCTGGAGCTAGTGACACGAAAAATCTTGTCATCACCTTAACCGGGACTAACGATGCGCCTGTCCTGGATCAGATCCAAGCCCAGAGTGCGACTGAAGATGGCAGTGTGATCTCTGGCAACATTACCTCAACTGATGCCGATGCCCATGAAACGGCCACCTACACCGCACCGACCATAGACGGTTTTACGCTAAATGCCGACGGGTCGTACACCTTTGATCCCAGTCACAGCGCCTATCAACACTTGGCCGCAGGTACAGACCAAACTGTCACCATTCCGATTACGGTGACCGACCAAGACGGTGGTACTGACACGCAGAATCTCGTTATTACGGTTCATGGTAAAGACGATGCAGCTATAATAACGGGGGCAAGCACTGGCGCAGTAACTGAAGGAGACGCAGGTGACACCGCAACCGCCAGTGGAACCCTCAGCATATCTGATACCGATACAGGCGAAACACCTGATTTCCCAGATCTTGTCAGTACAACCACCACCTACGGCCATATAGCCATGGTTAATGGTCAATGGACCTATACCCTTGATCAAAGCAAAGTACAAGATTTATCACCCAGTGACCCCGACCCAGCCAAGCAACAAGTCGTAGATACTTATACTTTCACAGCGACCGATGGCTCAACCCAACAAGTCAGCATCACCATTACCGGGACTGAAGATAAACCTGTTATTAGTTCCGCCTATGCTTCGCCAGTGGGCGCCACTTCGACATTATCCATAACCAGTCTTGAAGTAGTTGCCAGTGCCGACCCTGCGGTGATTGATACGACGGCAGACTGGGGCAGTCAAACATCGACAGTCAGTTCAGGCTTGAAAATAGTTGGCTTATACATGCCAGGCAGTAGCCATAACGAATTGACTTCAGGTAATGAACCTACCTTAACGACAAATCATAGCGGCCAAGGAGGGTTTGCCAGAATTGATAGTCACGGCTGGTGGCAATCACACCATATTCCTAATACTGTGAATACCGGTAGTGGCGGGGCAGCAGGTACGGGTAACGCCTGGGAACATGGTATTGTAGAATTTTCAGATGGTACGCTCGGAATTATTAATCGTGTCTGCGATGGTGCGCCAAATGGCGAAGTGGATTACTTGTATTTTAGTACCTATCAGCAGTTGCATGTTGGAGCAAATCTACTTAGTGGTACCGGCGTTGCCGGTGAAACTATCCATATCGTTGAAGCAGGACACACAATAGCGACGACGGTGGTTGACGCTCACGGTCACTTTGATGTTGCTATTACAGGCCTATCTAATGGGCAGCATACTTTGTCGGTGACGAATGATCACGGAGGGTCCTCAGCACCGCATATCTATGATGTTAATAACGCCGGTATAGCCGATATTTCGCCAGCGGGTTTAACGGCTGATCTGAAAGAAGATAGTGCCCAATTTGAAGTCAAAGGAGAATTAAAAGCCAAAGATTTAGATGGTATTGATCAGCCAGAATTCACGCCGCAAGTTCAGCAGCATACTACTTATGGGACATTCTCGATTGATAGTGCCGGACATTATCATTATGCATTAGATAATACTAACTCGGCAGTCAATCACCTAGGTGTGCATGAAACCATACAAGAAAAAATTCCAGTGATTGCAACCACACTCGATGGCGAACAAGTCATCAGCAATGTGGTCATTAACATTCATGGTAGTGTTGATGCGCCGATGCTATCAGCGACTACTCACCTTGTACAGCAAGGTGCAGAAATACCGCTAGACTTGCACACAGCAATTATTGACACCGGTGGCGATACCGAAACACTTACGGTAAAAATATCAGGCTTACCGGATCATGCAACGCTGAACCACGGTAATTATAATGCCCTGTCTAAAATTTGGACGGTAGATAAGGCTGACTTAAATGGGCTTAAGGCCGATCTGCAGAACCCAAATTTTCACGGTGATATAGCCTTAACCATTACCGCAATTGCCTCGGCCGGAGGGGAAGTACAACAAACGACCAGACCATTAACCTTATCGGTTAATGCTCAACCCGAGGTCCTATCACCGGTTACAGATCAATCGATTGAAGATAATGCGACCCATGGCGTAGATTTATTACAGGGTGCCAGTGACAAAGATGCAGGTGATGTATTACACGTTAGCCATTTAAGCTATGAGCTAGATGGGGCCGCCGCTACGACCCATATTCCAGCGGGTTTTGCGCTTGCCGCTGATGGTCACACGATAACAGTGACCCCGGGCAGTGCGACGTTTCAACACTTAGCGGCAGGTGCGAGCACGACACTAATAATCAGTTATCAGGTGAACGATTCGCGTGGTGGGGCTACTGCACAGACGTCAAGCATCACGATTACCGGCACGAATGATGCGGCGACGATTAGTGGCGTGTCGACAGGACAAGTGGTTGAAGATAGTGGTCAATTAACAACCGGCCAATTACATATCGTTGATAAAGATGATGGCGAGTCTAGCTTTAAACCAGAAACGATTGTGGGCACATTTGGTACTGCACATATTGATGTAAGTGGTAACTGGTCTTACACACT
>NZ_LWFI01000630.1:0-3272 GCF_001635735.1 Oleiphilus sp. HI0067 | reverse complement strand
CTACCCTGATCGGCACCCGTTGAGAGCTGCGCGCCCTCCGGAACACCCTCGAAACGCACCGCAGTAATCGACTCAGAACCATCTAGATCGACAAGATCCGCCGTTATATCCAGGCTAATCGGTTCATCTTCGTTTCCGCTAATGTCGTTCGCTTGTAACGTTGGGACATCCGCCACTGGGATAACTGAAACATGATATTGTGCGGTGCTACTCGCTTCCGTAATCACACCACTATCTGGATCTTCATCCTGATGCGTCACCATGACATCCAACGTAAAGTCAGTACTGTCATGCAACGGAGGCGTTAACGTCAGCGCTGCTAGATCCTCAGCCAATACGGTCACTGTATCATCAGCATTGACCGTACCGTGGCTAAACACTGCGCCGTCTGGCACTTGCGAGAACGTAACGCTAACGATACTTTCAGAACCATCTTGATCGACTAAAAGCGCTTGTATATCAATATTGAATGCAGTGTCTTCATTGATATCAACGTAACTATCAAGCAGTGTCGCCGTATCCACGACCGCGTTAACCTCAACATCCATCGTCGACAAGGTCTCAGACGTACTCACCTCTCCTGTCTCAGGATCGACATCTGCCACGCTCGCCAACACCGATAAGCTGAAGTCTTCGCTATCATGCAACGGTGGCGTAATCGTTAGACCGACCAACTGATCGACACTTAAGGTCCAGCTATTATCACCGTTATCAACGCCAGCTGATAACGTCGCACCCACTGGCACATCGCTGATTACTATCGATTGCACTGACTCAGAACCATCAAGATCCACCAAGCTAGCCATAATATCGAGTGTAATAGCCGTATCTTCATCACCTGTCGCAGGAGTCATCACCAAGGTTGGCGCATCCGCAACAGCATCAACCTGCACCGTAATTTGGTGGCTACTGATCTCGACACTCTGACTCACTCCCTCAGGGTCAACATCTTCGGTCGTCACTTCAACAGTTAAGGTGATATCCTGACTATCATGGAGACTAGGCGTATAACTTAATCCCGCTAACTCTCCAACCGTTAAATGGTATTTTCCATCCGCATCCATGACGCCAGCAGACAGCAAGGCATCAGCCGGCACACCACTAATCACAATGTCTGTGATGCTTTCCGAACCATCCGCGTCAGGTTGACTAATATCAAGATTTAACGCGATCGCTGTATCTTCATCTCCACGTGCTGATGCCACTACGACAGCCTGTTCTGAAACGGGCAACACTTCTACATTAAAACTAATCGTGTCACTCACTTGGCTAACGAGGCCTGACTCAGGGTCAACATCATTCACCAATGCCGTCGCACTCAAGATAAAATCATCACTACTATGCGCCGGTGCTTGTATGGTTAGACTCGCTAAATCGTCAATATTCACGATCCAAACACCACTACCCTGATCGGCACCCGTTGAGAGCTGCGCGCCCTCCGGAACACCCTCGAAACGCACCGCAGTAATCGACTCAGAACCATCTAGATCGACAAGATCCGCCGTTATATCCAGGCTAATCGGTTCATCTTCATTTCCGCTAATGTCGTTCGCTTGTAACGTTGGGACATCCGCCACTGGGATAACTGAAACATGATATTGTGCGGTGCTACTCGCTTCCGTAATCACACCACTATCTGGATCTTCATCCTGATGCGTCACCATGACATCCAACGTAAAGTCAGTACTGTCATGCAACGGAGGCGTTAACGTCAGCGCTGCTAGATCCTCGGCCAATACAGTCACTGTATCGTCAGCATTGACCGTACCGTGGCTAAACACTGCGCCGTCTGGCACTTGCGAGAACGTAACGCTAACGATACTTTCAGAACCATCTTGATCGACTAAAAGCGCTTGTATATCAATATTGAATGCAGTGTCTTCATTGATATCAACGTAACTATCAAGCAGTGTCGCCGTATCCACGACCGCGTTAACCTCAACATCCATCGTCGACAAGGTCTCAGACGTACTCACCTCTCCTGTCTCAGGATCGACATCTGCCACGCTCGCCAACACCGATAAGCTGAAGTCTTCGCTATCATGCAGCGGTGGCGTAATCGTTAGACCGACCAACTGATCGACACTTAAGGTCCAGCTATTGTCACCATTATCAACGCCAGCTGATAACGTCGCACCCACTGGCACATCGCTGATTACTATCGATTGCACTGACTCAGAACCATCAAGATCCACCAAGCTAGCCATAATATCGAGTGTAATAGCCGTATCTTCATCACCTATCGCAGGGGTCATCACCAAGGTTGGCGCATCCGCAACAGCATCAACCTGCACCGTAATTTGGTGACTACTGATCTCGACACTCTGACTCACTCCCTCAGGGTCAACATCTTCGGTCGTCACTTCAACAGTTAAGGTGATATCCTGACTATCATGGAGACTAGGCGTATAACTTAATCCCGCTAACTCTCCAACCGTTAAATGATATTTTCCATCCGCATCCATGACGCCAGCAGACAGCAAGGCATCAGCCGGCACACCACTAATCACAATGTCTGTGATGCTTTCCGAACCATCCGCGTCAGGTTGACTAATATCAAGATTTAACGCGATCGCTGTATCTTCATCTCCACGTGCTGATGCCACTACGACAGCCTGTTCTGAAACGGGCAACACTTCTACATTAAAACTAATCGTGTCACTCACTTGGCTAACGAGGCCTGACTCAGGATCGACATCATTCACCAATGCCGTCGCACTCAAGATAAAATCATCACTACTATGTGCCGGTGCCTGTATGGTTAGACTCGCTAAATCGTCGATATTCACGATCCAAACACCACTACCCTGATCGGCACCCGTTGAGAGCTGCGCGCCCTCCGGAACACCCTCGAAACGCACCGCAGTAATCGACTCAGAACCATCTAGATCGACAAGATCCGCCGTTATATCCAGGCTAATCGGTTCATCTTCGTTTCCGCTAATGTCGTTCGCTTGTAACGTTGGGACATCCGCCACTGGGATAACTGAAACATGATATTGTGCGGTGCTACTCGCTTCCGTAATCACACCACTATCTGGATCTTCCTCCTGATGCGTCACCATGACATCTAGCGTGAAGTTAGTACTGTCATGCAACGGAGGCGTTAACGTCAGCGCTGCTAGATCCTCAGCCAATACGGTCACTGTATCATCAGCATTGACCGTACCGTGGCTAAACACTGCGCCGTCTGGCACTTGCGAGAACGTAACGCTAACGATACTTTCAGAACCATCTTGATCGACTAAAAGCGCTTGTATATCAATATTGAA
>NZ_LWFI01000629.1:0-6017 GCF_001635735.1 Oleiphilus sp. HI0067 | reverse complement strand
AACAAACCTAATTGCATGAGTATTTGACGATGTGGTCAGACGCACTTTTACTCGAGGAACAAACCCCCACGCAATAAAAAACCCCAGCAGTATGTACTGCTGGGGTTTCGTATTAGAAGCCTGACGATGACCTACTCTCACATGGGACCTCCCACACTACCATCGGCGATGAACCGTTTCACTTCTGAGTTCGGGATGGGATCAGGTGGTTCCAGTTCTCTATGGTCGTCAGGCAAAACTCTGGTTGAAGTAACTTACGGTCGTTACACCAACACTTAATTCTGCTGTTGTCTTTAACATTGGAAGCAATAGTAGTCGCTTATGATTCATATCTTCATTATTCGTCGATTTTTCGATTGGTTGCCTATACACCCAGCCTTCTTTCGAAGACGCTTTGGCGTTATATAGTCAAGCCTCACGGGCAATTAGTACAGGTTAGCTCAACGCCTCACAACGCTTACACACCCTGCCTATCAACCTCATAGTCTTTAAGGGCCCTTTAGGATTCTCAAGGAATCAGGGAAAACTTATCTTGAAGGGGGCTTCCCGCTTAGATGCTTTCAGCGGTTATCCTGTCCGAACATAGCTACCGGGCAATGCGTCTGGCGACACAACCCGAACACCAGAGGTTCGTCCACTCCGGTCCTCTCGTACTAGGAGCAGCTCTTCTCAATTTTCCAACGTCCACGGCAGATAGGGACCGAACTGTCTCACGACGTTCTAAACCCAGCTCGCGTACCACTTTAAATGGCGAACAGCCATACCCTTGGGACCGGCTTCAGCCCCAGGATGTGATGAGCCGACATCGAGGTGCCAAACACCGCCGTCGATGTGAACTCTTGGGCGGTATCAGCCTGTTATCCCCGGAGTACCTTTTATCCGTTGAGCGATGGCCCTTCCATACAGAACCACCGGATCACTATGACCTACTTTCGTACCTGCTCGACGTGTCTGTCTCGCAGTTAAGCGCGCTTATGCCATTACACTAACCGCATGATGTCCGACCATGCTTAGCGCACCTTCGTGCTCCTCCGTTACTCTTTGGGAGGAGACCGCCCCAGTCAAACTACCCACCACACAGTGTCCTCGATCCCGATAAGGGACCAGAGTTAGAACCTCAAACATACCAGGGTGGTATTTCAAGGATGGCTCCACACACACTGGCGTGCATGTTTCAAAGCCTCCCACCTATCCTACACAAATAGGCTCAAAGTTCACTGTGAAGCTGTAGTAAAGGTTCACGGGGTCTTTCCGTCTAGCCGCGGATACGCTGCATCTTAACAGCGATTTCAATTTCACTGAGTCTCGGGTGGAGACAGCTTAGCCATCGTTACACCATTCGTGCAGGTCGGAACTTACCCGACAAGGAATTTCGCTACCTTAGGACCGTTATAGTTACGGCCGCCGTTTACCGGGGCTTCGATCAAGAGCTTCGCATACGCTAACCCCATCAATTAACCTTCCGGCACCGGGCAGGTGTCACACCCTATACGTCCTCTTTCGAGTTTGCAGAGTGCTGTGTTTTTAATAAACAGTCGCAGCTAACTGGTATCTTCGACTGCCGCTAGCTTAGGGAGCAAGTCCCATCACCGGCAGCAGCGTACCTTCTCCCGAAGTTACGGTACCATTTTGCCTAGTTCCTTCACCCGAGTTCTCTCAAGCGCCTTGGTATTCTCTACCTGACCACCTGTGTCGGTTTGGGGTACGGTTCCTTTATATCTGAAGCTTAGAAGTTTTTCCTGGAAGCAGAGCATCAACCACTTCAATCCCGTAGGATCTCGTCATCAGTTCTCAGCCTTAGGGACCCGGATTTGCCTAAGTCCCCAGCCTACAACCTTAAACATGGACAACCATCGCCATGCTGGCCTAGCTTTCTCCGTCTCTCCATCGCAATATAAAGAAGTACAGGAATATTAACCTGTTTCCCATCGACTACGCTTCTCAGCCTCGCCTTAGGGGCCGACTCACCCTGCGCCGATTAGCGTTGCGCAGGAACCCTTGGTCTTCCGGCGGGGAGGTTTTTCACCCCCCTTATCGTTACTCATGTCAGCATTCGCACTTCTGATACCTCCAGCAAACCTCTCGATTCACCTTCAACAGCGTACAGAACGCTCCTCTACCATATAGATAAATCTATATCCGCAGCTTCGGTTCATAGTTTGAGCCCCGTTAAATCTTCCGCGCAGGCCGACTCGACTAGTGAGCTATTACGCTTTCTTTAAAGGGTGGCTGCTTCTAAGCCAACCTCCTAGCTGTCTAAGCCTTCCCACATCGTTTCCCACTTAACTATGAATTTGGGACCTTAGCTGGCGGTCTGGGTTGTTGCCCTCTCCACGACGGACGTTAGCACCCGCCGTGTGTCTCCCGTGCTCGCACTCCTAGGTATTCGGAGTTTGCATGGGGTTGGTAAGTCGGGATGACCCCCTAGCCCAAACAGTGCTCTACCCCCTAGGGTGATACACGAGGCGCTACCTAAATAGCTTTCGAGGAGAACCAGCTATCTCCGAGTTTGATTAGCCTTTCACTCCTATCCACAAGTCATCCCCTGGCTTTTCAACGACAGTGGGTTCGGTCCTCCAGTCAGTGTTACCTAACCTTCAACCTGCTCATGGATAGATCACTCGGTTTCGGGTCTAATCCTAGCAACTGTGCGCCCTATTAAGACTCGGTTTCCCTACGGCTCCCCTATACGGTTAACCTTGCTACTAAAATTAAGTCGCTGACCCATTATACAAAAGGTACGCAGTCACAGAACAAGTCTGCTCCCACTGCTTGTACGCATACGGTTTCAGGATCTATTTCACTCCCCTCACAGGGGTTCTTTTCGCCTTTCCCTCACGGTACTGGTTCACTATCGGTCAGTCAGGAGTATTTAGCCTTGGAGGATGGTCCCCCCATCTTCAGACAAGATAACACGTGTCCCGTCCTACTTAATATGTAACTAAAGCTGCTTCGTGTACGGGGCTATCACCCTCTATCGCCACACTTTCCAGAGTGTTCCACTACAACTTTAATTATCGGCTGTTCCCCGTTCGCTCGCCGCTACTAAGGGAATCTCGGTTGATTTCTTTTCCTCCGGGTACTTAGATGTTTCAGTTCTCCGGGTTCGCTTCTTACACCTATGTATTCAGTGCAAGATAACCGTCTTATGACGGTTGGGTTTCCCCATTCGGAAATCGTTGGATCAAAGCTCGTTTACCAGCTCCCCAACGCTTATCGCAGGTTTCTACGTCCTTCATCGCCTCTGACTGCCAAGGCATCCACCGTATGCGCTTAGTCGCTTGACTATATAACCCAAAGAGTCCTCCAGGACGACCTTTTACCATCCCAGTCTTTGTGTCATACACGACCAATCGTAACGTTTCGCCGAATAACGCTTGATATGAATCTCATTTCTTACATTATCCGAGTTAAATGTTTTGCCGCTGATATATGGCAAAACAAATAACCTTAGCAATGTTATTAATAGTCATCACAACTACTAACAACGTTTCTACTATCACATTCCAAATTGTTAAAGAACATTCTGATTCTCTGATCAGAACTAAAAACACTCAAAGCAACGCTTTGAATATCTTTAGTTATGAACAGAAATTGGTGGAGCTAAGCAGGATCGAACTGCTGACCTCCTGCGTGCAAGGCAGGCGCTCTCCCAGCTGAGCTATAGCCCCATCTCTGGACTCGGCCTTCTGATAATTGGTAGGCCTGGGCAGACTTGAACTGCCGACCTCACCCTTATCAGGGGTGCGCTCTAACCACCTGAGCTACAGGCCTATTGTTCTTTAAATCTCAACCAAGCAATTCGTGTGAACTCTGACCGAAACGTGCACGTTTCGTTTAAGGAGGTGATCCAGCCCCAGGTTCCCCTAGGGCTACCTTGTTACGACTTCACCCCAGTCATGAACCACACCGTGGTAATCGTCCCCCCGAAGGTTAGACTAACTACTTCTGGTGCAATCCACTCCCATGGTGTGACGGGCGGTGTGTACAAGGCCCGGGAACGTATTCACCGTGACATTCTGATTCACGATTACTAGCGATTCCGACTTCATGGAGTCGAGTTGCAGACTCCAATCCGGACTACGATAGGCTTTCTGGGATTAGCTCCACCTCGCGGCTTAGCGTCCCTTTGTATCTACCATTGTAGCACGTGTGTAGCCCTGGTCGTAAGGGCCATGATGACTTGACGTCGTCCCCACCTTCCTCCGGTTTGTCACCGGCAGTCTCCTTAGAGTTCCCACCCGAAGTGCTGGCAAATAAGGATAAGGGTTGCGCTCGTTACGGGACTTAACCCAACATTTCACAACACGAGCTGACGACAGCCATGCAGCACCTGTCACTGCGTTCCCGAAGGCACCAATCTATCTCTAGAAAGTTCGCAGGATGTCAAGACCAGGTAAGGTTCTTCGCGTTGCATCGAATTAAACCACATGCTCCACCGCTTGTGCGGGCCCCCGTCAATTCATTTGAGTTTTAACCTTGCGGCCGTACTCCCCAGGCGGTCTACTTAGTGCGTTAGCTGCGCCACTAAGGAATCAAGTTCCCCAACGGCTAGTAGACATCGTTTACGGCGTGGACTACCAGGGTATCTAATCCTGTTTGCTCCCCACGCTTTCGCACCTCAGCGTCAGTATCAGTCCAGGTGGCCGCCTTCGCCACTGATGTTCCTTCCAATCTCTACGCATTTCACCGCTACACTGGAAATTCCACCACCCTCTACTGTACTCTAGCGAACCAGTTCCAAATGCAGTTCCCAGGTTGAGCCCGGGGCTTTCACATCTGGCTTAGTAAGCCGCCTACGCGCGCTTTACGCCCAGTAATTCCGATTAACGCTCGCACCCTCAGTATTACCGCGGCTGCTGGCACTGAGTTAGCCGGTGCTTCTTCTGTAGGTAACGTCAATCCTCGCAGGTATTAACTACGAGGCCTTCCTCCCTACTGAAAGTGCTTTACAACCCGAAAGCCTTCTTCACACACGCGGCATGGCTGCATCAGGCTTGCGCCCATTGTGCAATATTCCCCACTGCTGCCTCCCGTAGGAGTCTGGGCCGTGTCTCAGTCCCAGTGTGGCTGATCATCCTCTCAGACCAGCTAGAGATCGTCGCCTTGGTGAGCCATTACCTCACCAACTAGCTAATCTCACGCAGGCCCATCCAATAGCGAGAGCCGAAGCCCCCTTTCCTCCGTAGAGCGTATGCGGTATTAATCCGGTTTTCACCGGGCTATCCCCCACTACTGGGCAGGTTCCTACGCGTTACTCACCCGTCCGCCGCTCGTCAGCATCTAGCAAGCTAGATCTGTTACCGCTCGACTTGCATGTGTTAAGCCTGCCGCCAGCGTTCAATCTGAGCCATGATCAAACTCTTCAGTTTAATCTTCAAGTGTCATCCCGAAGGACAACTAAATTTGTCTCAAGTAAAACTACTGTAATTACAATAAATGAATTCACAGAACGTTGACTTGATAATCTCTTAATAGCACCCAAAAACTTAATGTCTTCAGTGCTTTACGTGACATCATCTCAGTCAGCGCCCACACGAATTGCTTGGCTAATTTTTAAAGATCGTTGCTTGATGACCGTTTCCGTTCCCTCAAGCGAGGCGCGTATTCTACAGAGCCTCAGTTGATTGTCAACACCTTTTCTTAACTTTCTGAATTTAATTTTCTAAGCAACTAACTTATTGAAATCAAACTCAAAATTAGGTGTTAACTTCTCGCTTATTTCCAACCCTTTTGAAGGGTCTTCCCTCAAGCGAGGCGCGAATTATATAGATCTTAATTCGCCGGTCAACTACTTTTTTTGATCTTTCTGATTTTATTTTTGAGCTCGTTTTCAACACTTAAATAAGCAACAAAAACTTCTCAAAAATCACCAGAAACAAAGATCAAAAATTACGCTAGAAGACCTTCACTTCTCACCTCAATTTCGACTCCCTTAGGTGCCTCCCTCAAAGCGAGCGAGCATTTTAAATATCTCGCTTTGGATAGCAAGTGTTTTTCTTAAAAGTTTCGATCAT
>NZ_LWFI01000628.1:0-407 GCF_001635735.1 Oleiphilus sp. HI0067 | reverse complement strand
CCATCATCATTCTCACTCAGCGTTCCATCTGATCCTGAGTAGCTCACACCTTGCAGACTCACATCACCTTCAACGTCACTTGAATTCGCCAAAAGCTGTGCAGGTGTCAATGTAATTGTACCGTCCTCATTCATGCTGAAAGACGTATCCCCTGCAACTGGCGGGTCATTCACAGGAACAACTACAATATTCGCTTGAGCCGTATCGGTACCACCCTGACCATCAGACACGGTAAAGTCGACGGTGACATTACCATTGAAGTTCTCATTCGGTGCAAAGGTATATGTGTCATCTCCATTATCGGTGAAGATTCCATCCGTACCTGTGTATGTAACATCTGAGATACTCAGCGTATCGCCATCAACATCCGACGCTCCCGCCAACAGATCCCCATCTGTAAGCGTGAT
>NZ_LWFI01000627.1:0-1832 GCF_001635735.1 Oleiphilus sp. HI0067 | reverse complement strand
TCCATTATCGGTGAAGATTCCATCCGTACCTGTGTATGCAACATCTGAGATACTCAGCGTATCACCATCAACATCCGACGCTCCCGCCAACAGATCCCCATCTGTAAGCGTGATCGTCCCGTCTTCGTTCATCTGGAAATTCTGATCCTGCGCGACCGGCAGATCATTCACTGGGTTCACTGTCAAATCGATATTGGCTGCGACTGTCGCTTCACCATCGAATACATCGAAACTAATATCGAGATCACCATTGAAGTTTGCAGCCGGTGTCAGCGTGAACGTCCCATCACCATTATCTGTAATCGTCAGTTCCGGATTGGCTGTCTGTAGATTCAACGCCGTGAGCGTATCACCATCCACATCACTCGCTTGCGCCAAGAGCTGCTCTTGGCTCAGTGTGATACTTCCATCCTCATCAATTGCATACGCCAAGTTACCTGAAACTGGCGGGTCATTCACAGGAACAACTACGATATTCGCTTGGGCCGTATCGGTACCACCCTGACCATCAGACACGGTAAAGTCGACGGTGACATTACCATTGAAGTTCTCATTCGGTGCAAAGGTATATGTGTCATCTCCATTATCGGTGAAGATTCCATCCGTACCTGTGTATGTAACATCTGAGATACTCAGCGTATCGCCATCAACATCCGACGCTCCTGCCAACAGATCCCCATCTGTAAGCGTGATCGTCCCGTCTTCGTTCATCTGGAAATTCTGATCCTGCGCGACCGGCAGATCATTCACTGGGTTCACTGTCAAATCGATATTGGCTGCAACTGTCGCTTCACCATCGAATACATCGAAACTAATATCGAGATCACCATTGAAGTTTGCAGCCGGTGTCAGGGTGAACGTCCCATCACCATTATCTGTAATCGTCAGTTCCGGATTGGCTGTCTGTAGATTCAACGCCGTGAGCGTATCACCATCCACATCACTCGCTTGCGCCAAGAGCTGTTCTTGGCTCAGTGTGATACTTCCATCCTCATCAATTGCATACGCCAAGTTACCTGAAACAGGGAAGTCGTTCACAGGAACAACTACGATATTCGCTTGGGCCGTATCACTCGCACCCTCAGCATCTAACACAACCACATCGAGGACAATGTCACCATTGAAATTCTCATTCGGAATAAAACTAAAGGAGCCATCATCATTCTCACTCAGCGTTCCATCTGATCCTGAGTAGCTCACACCTTGCAGACTCACATCACCTTCAACGTCACTTGAATTCGCCAAAAGCTGTGCAGGTGTCAATGTAATTGTACCGTCCTCATTCATGCTGAAAGACGTATCCCCTGCAACTGGCGGGTCATTCACAGGAACAACTACAATATTCGCTTGGGCCGTATCTGTACCACCCTGACCATCAGACACGGTAAAGTCGACGGTGACATTACCATTGAAGTTCTCATTCGGTGCAAAGGTATATGTGTCATCTCCATTATCGGTGAAGATTCCATCCGTACCTGTGTATGTAACATCTGAGATACTCAGCGTATCGCCATCAACATCCGACGCTCCCGCCAACAGATCCCCATCTGTAAGCGTGATCGTCCCGTCTTCGTTCATCTGGAAATTCTGATCCTGCGCGACCGGCAGATCATTCACTGGGTTCACTGTCAAATCGATATTGGCTGCGACTGTCGCTTCACCATCGAATATATCGAAACTAATATCGAGATCACCATTGAAGTTTGCAGCCGGTGTCAGCGTGAACGTCCCATCACCATTATCTGTAATCGTCAGTTCCGGATTGGCTGTCTGTAGATTCAACGCCGTGAGCGTATCACCATCCACATCACTCGCTTGCGCCAAGAGCTGTT
>NZ_LWFI01000626.1:0-1286 GCF_001635735.1 Oleiphilus sp. HI0067 | reverse complement strand
TTACCATCGGCTGTTTGATATTGCATTTTGCCCAAATCAAGCTCACTATCGAGCCTAATTGCACCCGGACCTGCAGCAATCATATAATCATCTATGGCTGTTGGGGCGTCATTCACTGGGTTCACTGTCAAATCGATATTAGCTGCGACTGTCGCTTCACCATCGAATACATCGAAACTAATATCGAGATCACCATTGAAGTTTGCAGCCGGTGTCAGCGTGAACGTCCCATCACCATTATCTGTAATCGTCAGTTCCGGATTGGCTGTCTGTAGATTCAACGCCGTGAGCGTATCACCCTCCACATCACTCGCTTGCGCCAAGAGCTGTTCTTGGCTCAGTGTGATACTTCCATCCTCATCAATTGCATACGCCAAGTTACCTGAAACTGGCGGGTCATTCACAGGAACAACTACGATATTCGCTTGGGCCGTATCGGTACCACCCTGACCATCAGACACGGTAAAGTCGACGGTGACATTACCATTGAAGTTCTCATTCGGTGCAAAGGTATATGTGTCATCTCCATTATCGGTGAAGATTCCATCCGTACCTGTGTATGTAACATCTGAGATACTCAGCGTATCACCATCAACATCCGACGCTCCCGCCAACAGATCCCCATCTGTAAGCGTGATCGTCCCGTCTTCGTTCATCTGGAAATTCTGATCCTGCGCGACCGGCAGATCATTCACGCCGGTTACAGTTACGTCGACAAGAGCTGGGGTTACACCGCCATTACCATCCTCCACTGTGTAGCTGATAGAAAAATCACCATAAAAATCAGCAGCAGGTACGATAGTATAAGTTCCATCATCATTATCTATTACAATTCCATTTGTAATCTCAATATTACTAACTGATAAAGCATCATTATTATTTGCTTGACCATCATATGATGATTCGTCGTCACCCTGTTGATTATCGTGTTGGCTATCATCGTCAGTTAAACCATTAATCACATCAGAAATCGAAACACCATATTGATCCTCAGTGACAGTATCCGAATCAGGCATAGTAACGCTGCTTTGATTAGATACAACTTGAGAGGGAATAATTACTCCATCAACAATATCAAACACATGCCAATACTCACCGGTCGTACTATCCGGAAGATCAGGCGTGAATGTTGATACTAAAGAGTTACCAACAAACACCTGAACCTGAACATTGTCAACGCCGTCAATATCCCATGCACCTGTACTATAGTTGTGCACAGAGTAATGCATGTTGGCCTCAGCATAATTTGGAACAGTAATAGTTTCTGGGCCGTAGCCATTAGTGTC
>NZ_LWFI01000625.1:0-1001 GCF_001635735.1 Oleiphilus sp. HI0067 | reverse complement strand
ATACTTCCATCCTCATCAATTGCATACGCCAAGTTACCTGAAACAGGGAAGTCATTCACAGGAACAACTACGATATTCGCTTGGGCCGTATCACTCGCACCCTCAGCATCTAACACAACCACATCGAGGACAATGTCACCATTGAAATTCTCATTCGGAATAAAACTAAAGGAGCCATCATCATTCTCACTCAGCGTTCCATCTGATCCTGAGTAGCTCACACCTTGCAGACTCACATCACCTTCAACGTCACTTGAATTCGCCAAAAGCTGTGCAGGTGTCAATGTAATTGTACCGTCCTCATTCATGCTGAAAGACGTATCCCCTGCAACTGGCGGGTCATTCACAGGAACAACTACAATATTCGCTTGGGCCGTATCGGTACCACCCTGACCATCAGACACGGTAAAGTCGACGGTGACATTACCATTGAAGTTCTCATTCGGTGCAAAGGTATATGTGTCATCTCCATTATCGGTGAAGATTCCATCCGTACCTGTGTATGTAACATCTGAGATACTCAGCGTATCGCCATCAACATCCGACGCTCCCGCCAACAGATCCCCATCTGTAAGCGTGATCGTCCCGTCTTCGTTCATCTGGAAATTCTGATCCTGCGCGACCGGCAGATCATTCACTGGGTTCACTGTCAAATCGATATTGGCTGCAACTGTCGCTTCACCATCGAATACATCGAAACTAATATCGAGATCACCATTGAAGTTTGCAGCCGGTGTCAGGGTGAACGTCCCATCACCATTATCTGTAATCGTCAGTTCCGGATTGGCTGTCTGTAGATTCAACGCCGTGAGCGTATCACCATCCACATCACTCGCTTGCGCCAAGAGCTGTTCTTGGCTCAGTGTGATACTTCCATCCTCATCAATTGCATACGCCAAGTTACCTGAAACAGGGAAGTCATTCACAGGAACAACTACGATATTCGCTTGGGCCGTATCACTCGCACCCTCAGCATCTAACACAACCACATCGAGGACAAT
>NZ_LWFI01000624.1:0-2270 GCF_001635735.1 Oleiphilus sp. HI0067 | reverse complement strand
TGCGCCAAGAGCTGTTCTTGGCTCAGTGTGATACTTCCATCCTCATCAATTGCATACGCCAAGTTACCTGAAACAGGGAAGTCGTTCACAGGAACAACTACGATATTCGCTTGGGCCGTATCTGTACCACCCTGACCATCAGACACGGTAAAGTCGACGGTGACATTACCATTGAAGTTCTCATTCGGTGCAAAGGTATATGTGTCATCTCCATTATCGGTGAAGATTCCATCCGTACCTGTGTATGCAACATCTGAGATACTCAGCGTATCACCATCAACATCCGACGCTCCCGCCAACAGATCCCCATCTGTAAGCGTGATCGTCCCGTCTTCGTTCATCTGGAAATTCTGATCCTGCGCGACCGGCAGATCATTCACTGGGTTCACTGTCAAATCGATATTGGCTGCGACTGTCGCTTCACCATCGAATACATCGAAACTAATATCGAGATCACCATTGAAGTTTGCAGCCGGTGTCAGCGTGAACGTCCCATCACCATTATCTGTAATCGTCAGTTCCGGATTGGCTGTCTGTAGATTCAACGCCGTGAGCGTATCACCATCCACATCACTCGCTTGCGCCAAGAGCTGTTCTTGGCTCAGTGTGATACTTCCATCCTCATCAATTGCATACGCCAAGTTACCTGAAACAGGGAAGTCATTCACAGGAACAACTACGATATTCGCTTGGGCCGTATCGGTACCACCCTGACCATCAGACACGGTAAAGTCGACGGTGACATTACCATTGAAGTTCTCATTCGGTGCAAAGGTATATGTGTCATCTCCATTATCGGTGAAGATTCCATCCGTACCTGTGTATGTAACATCTGAGATACTCAGCGTATCACCATCAACATCCGATGCTCCCGTTAACAGATCCTCATCTGTAAGCGTGATCGTCCCGTCTTCGTTCATCTGGAAATTCTGATCCTGCGCGACCGGCAGATCATTCACTGGGTTCACTGTCAAATCGATATTGGCTGCGACTGTCGCTTCACCATCGAATATATCGAAACTAATATCGAGATCACCATTGAAGTTTGCAGCCGGTGTCAGCGTGAACGTCCCATCACCATTATCTGTAATCGTCAGTTCCGGATTGGCTGTCTGTAGATTCAACGCCGTGAGCGTATCACCATCCACATCACTCGCTTGCGCCAAGAGCTGTTCTTGGCTCAGTGTGATACTTCCATCCTCATCAATTGCATACGCCAAGTTACCTGAAACAGGGAAGTCATTCACAGGAACAACTACGATATTCGCTTGGGCCGTATCACTCGCACCCTCAGCATCTAACACAACCACATCGAGGACAATGTCACCATTGAAATTCTCATTCGGAATAAAACTAAAGGAGCCATCATCATTCTCACTCAGCGTTCCATCTGATCCTGAGTAGCTCACACCTTGCAGACTCACATCACCTTCAACGTCACTTGAATTCGCCAAAAGCTGTGCAGGTGTCAATGTAATTGTACCGTCCTCATTCATGCTGAAAGACGTATCCCCTGCAACTGGCGGGTCATTCACAGGAACAACTACAATATTCGCTTGGGCCGTATCGGTACCACCCTGACCATCAGACACGGTAAAGTCGACGGTGACATTACCATTGAAGTTCTCATTCGGTGCAAAGGTATATGTGTCATCTCCATTATCGGTGAAGATTCCATCCGTACCTGTGTATGTAACATCTGAGATACTCAGCGTATCACCATCAACATCCGACGCTCCCGCCAACAGATCCCCATCTGTAAGCGTGATCGTCCCGTCTTCGTTCATCTGGAAATTCTGATCCTGCGCGACCGGCAGATCATTCACTGGGTTCACTGTCAAATCGATATTGGCTGCAACTGTCGCTTCACCATCGAATACATCGAAACTAATATCGAGATCACCATTGAAGTTTGCAGCCGGTGTCAGGGTGAACGTCCCATCACCATTATCTGTAATCGTCAGTTCCGGATTGGCTGTCTGTAGATTCAACGCCGTGAGCGTATCACCATCCACATCACTCGCTTGCGCCAAGAGCTGTTCTTGGCTCAGTGTGATACTTCCATCCTCATCAATTGCATACGCCAAGTTACCTGAAACAGGGAAGTCGTTCACAGGAACAACTACGATATTCGCTTGGGCCGTATCACTCGCACCCTCAGCATCTAACACAACCACATCGAGGACAATGTCACCATTGAAATTCTCATTCGGAATAAAACTAAAGGAGCCATCATCATTCTCACTCAGCGTTCCATCTGATCCTGAGTA
>NZ_LWFI01000623.1:0-1370 GCF_001635735.1 Oleiphilus sp. HI0067 | reverse complement strand
TCGGACGACCGAATTCATTATTGAACGCAGCACCACCAATCGGCCCATCCAACATAATATCTAATGCGGAACAAATGCGGTCGGGCTTACCAAAATCTTGCTCCCACGGCTGTTTGAAGCCCGGAATATTCAAGTTAGAAACCGTAAAACCAGTCAAACCCGCTTTAGGTTTAGAGCCTTTACCCGTCGCACCTTCGTCACGAATTTCACCACCAGAACCCGTCGATGCACCACTAAAAGGTGAAATCGCCGTTGGGTGGTTGTGAGTCTCTACTTTCATCAGGATATGAATATCTTCTTCATTTCCTTCGTAGACCTTCGTTTCTGGATTAGGAAAGAATCGCTTGCCCTTCGAGCCTACAATCACTGATGCGTTATCTTTATACGCAGATAAAACCCCTTCTCCGCTCAGTTGATTTGTATTCTTGATCATCGCAAACAACGATTTATCTTGAGCTTCCCCATCAATATCCCAAGACGCGTTGAATATCTTATGACGACAATGCTCAGAGTTCGCTTGCGCAAACATCATCAGTTCTACATCGCTAGGGTTACGCCCAAGATCGATAAATGCTTTGGTCAGATATTCAATTTCATCTTCCGCGAGCGCTAAGCCAATTCGCTTGTTGGCTTCAGTCAAGGCATCTTGCCCATAGGCAATCACATCGACCGTACTTAGCGCTGCTGGCTCTGACTGTTTGAACAGAAGTTCTGCACCCGCAAACTCATGGAATACAGTCTGTGTCATGCGATCGTGAAGCACGTCAGACAATGCACCGACAGTATTTGCATCAAGATTCCCATCAACACGCACATAGTAAGCAATACCACGTTCGATTCGTTTGATCTGATCAAGCCCACAACCTAAGGCGATATCTGTTGCCTTACTCGACCATGGGGAAATCGTTCCGACACGAGGCACAACTAAGAACAATTTGCCTTCTGTCGCTTCCAATTGGCTCTTCGGGCCATATGTTAATAAGCGATTCAATACACTGAGTTCTTGTTCACCAATGGTATCTACTGCGTCTACGAAATGCATAAACTCGGCATATACCGATTCGACTGCATTATTTATTTCTCGTAATTGGGCAAGTAGAGACTGTTGCTTAAAGGGGGATAAAGCAGGTGCACCGCGGAGTTCCATCATAATTCGGACCAAGCCTCATTGGGTGAGATGTAGAAAGGCGCGTATGATACTTCAAACGCATTTCACTGTTAACAATTTAACGTGCATAGATCAATGCTCGCTCAAATGTTCATCATTCTCTATACTGATTAAGCTATAAATTTAATAATTACTGTCTGAAGTATTCTTTTGAATCAATCTCTTAGCAAATCATTATCGCAAGCAAACTATCTGTTTTGCT
>NZ_LWFI01000622.1:0-3998 GCF_001635735.1 Oleiphilus sp. HI0067 | reverse complement strand
AGGCTTAAGTCATCGCCATCTACATCGGAAGCAAAGCCAAGAATATAATCAGGATCAATTTCTATTGAGTTGTCTTCATTAGTAGTCAATGTTCCTACGTTGCCTGCTTGAGGTGCATCGTTCACAGGAACAACTACGATATTCGCTTGGGCCGTATCACTCGCACCCTCAGAATCTAACACAACCACATCGAGGACAATGTCGCCATTGAAATTCTCATTCGGAATAAAACTAAAGGAGCCATCATCATTCGCACTCAACGTTCCATCTGATCCTGAGTAGCTCACACCTTGCANACNCACATCACCTTCAACGTCACTTGAATTCGCCAAAAGCTGTGCAGGTGTCAATGTAATTGTACCGTCCTCATTCATGCTGAAAGACGTATCCCCTGCAACTGGCGGGTCATTCACAGGAACAACTATAATATTCGCTTGGGCCGTATCGGTACCACCCTGACCATCAGACACGGTAAAGTCGACGGTGACATTACCATTGAAGTTCTCATTCGGTGCAAAGGTATATGTGTCATCTCCATTATCGGTGAAGATTCCATCCGTACCTGTGTATGCAACATCTGAGATACTCAGCGTATCACCATCAACATCCGACGCTCCCGCCAACAGATCCCCATCTGTAAGCGTGATCGTCCCGTCTTCGTTCATCTGGAAATTCTGATCCTGCGCGACCGGCAGATCATTCACTGGGTTCACTGTCAAATCGATATTGGCTGCGACTGTCGCTTCACCATCGAATACATCGAAACTAATATCGAGATCACCATTGAAGTTTGCAGCCGGTGTCAGCGTGAACGTCCCATCACCATTATCTGTAATCGTCAGTTCCGGATTGGCTGTCTGTAGATTCAACGCCGTGAGCGTATCACCATCCACATCACTCGCTTGCGCCAAGAGCTGTTCTTGGCTCAGTGTGATACTTCCATCCTCATCAATTGCATACGCCAAGTTACCTGAAACAGGGAAGTCATTCACAGGAACAACTACGATATTCGCTTGGGCCGTATCACTCGCACCCTCAGCATCTAACACAACCACATCGAGGACAATGTCACCATTGAAATTCTCATTCGGAATAAAACTAAAGGAGCCATCATCATTCTCACTCAGCGTTCCATCTGATCCTGAGTAGCTCACACCTTGCAGACTCACATCACCTTCAACGTCACTTGAATTCGCCAAAAGCTGTGCAGGTGTCAATGTAATTGTACCGTCCTCATTCATGCTGAAAGACGTATCCCCTGCAACTGGCGGGTCATTCACAGGAACAACTACAATATTCGCTTGAGCCGTATCGGTACCACCCTGACCATCAGACACGGTAAAGTCGACGGTGACATTACCATTGAAGTTCTCATTCGGTGCAAAGGTATATGTGTCATCTCCATTATCGGTGAAGATTCCATCCGTACCTGTGTATGTAACATCTGAGATACTCAGCGTATCGCCATCAACATCCGACGCTCCCGCCAACAGATCCCCATCTGTAAGCGTGATCGTCCCGTCTTCGTTCATCTGGAAATTCTGATCCTGCGCGACCGGCAGATCATTCACTGGGTTCACTGTCAAATCGATATTGGCTGCAACTGTCGCTTCACCATCGAATACATCGAAACTAATATCGAGATCACCATTGAAGTTTGCAGCCGGTGTCAGGGTGAACGTCCCATCACCATTATCTGTAATCGTCAGTTCCGGATTGGCTGTCTGTAGATTCAACGCCGTGAGCGTATCACCATCCACATCACTCGCTTGCGCCAAGAGCTGTTCTTGGCTCAGTGTGATACTTCCATCCTCATCAATTGCATACGCCAAGTTACCTGAAACAGGGAAGTCGTTCACAGGAACAACTACGATATTCGCTTGGGCCGTATCACTCGCACCCTCAGCATCTAACACAACCACATCGAGGACAATGTCACCATTGAAATTCTCATTCGGAATAAAACTAAAGGAGCCATCATCATTCTCACTCAGCGTTCCATCTGATCCTGAGTAGCTCACACCTTGCAGACTCACATCACCTTCAACGTCACTTGAATTCGCCAAAAGCTGTGCAGGTGTCAATGTAATTGTACCGTCCTCATTCATGCTGAAAGACGTATCCCCTGCAACTGGCGGGTCATTCACAGGAACAACTACAATATTCGCTTGGGCCGTATCGGTACCACCCTGACCATCAGACACGGTAAAGTCGACGGTGACATTACCATTGAAGTTCTCATTCGGTGCAAAGGTATATGTGTCATCTCCATTATCGGTGAAGATTCCATCCGTACCTGTGTATGTAACATCTGAGATACTCAGCGTATCACCATCAACATCCGATGCTCCCGTTAACAGATCCTCATCTGTAAGCGTGATCGTCCCGTCTTCGTTCATCTGGAAATTCTGATCCTGCGCGACCGGCAGATCATTCACTGGGTTCACTGTCAAATCGATATTGGCTGCGACTGTCGCTTCACCATCGAATATATCGAAACTAATATCGAGATCACCATTGAAGTTTGCAGCCGGTGTCAGCGTGAACGTCCCATCACCATTATCTGTAATCGTCAGTTCCGGATTGGCTGTCTGTAGATTCAACGCCGTGAGCGTATCACCATCCACATCACTCGCTTGCGCCAAGAGCTGTTCTTGGCTCAGTGTGATACTTCCATCCTCATCAATTGCATACGCCAAGTTACCTGAAACAGGGAAGTCGTTCACAGGAACAACTACGATATTCGCTTGGGCCGTATCTGTACCACCCTGACCATCAGACACGGTAAAGTCGACGGTGACATTACCATTGAAGTTCTCATTCGGTGCAAAGGTATATGTGTCATCTCCATTATCGGTGAAGATTCCATCCGTACCTGTGTATGCAACATCTGAGATACTCAGCGTATCACCATCAACATCCGACGCTCCCGCCAACAGATCCCCATCTGTAAGCGTGATCGTCCCGTCTTCGTTCATCTGGAAATTCTGATCCTGCGCGACCGGCAGATCATTCACTGGGTTCACTGTCAAATCGATATTGGCTGCGACTGTCGCTTCACCATCGAATATATCGAAACTAATATCGAGATCACCATTGAAGTTTGCAGCCGGTGTCAGCGTGAACGTCCCATCACCATTATCTGTAATCGTCAGTTCCGGATTGGCTGTCTGTAGATTCAACGCCGTGAGCGTATCACCATCCACATCACTCGCTTGCGCCAAGAGCTGCTCTTGGCTCAGTGTGATACTTCCATCCTCATCAATTGCATACGCCAAGTTACCTGAAACTGGCGGGTCATTCACAGGAACAACTACAATATTCGCTTGGGCCGTATCTGTACCACCCTGACCATCAGACACGGTAAAGTCGACGGTGACATTACCATTGAAGTTCTCATTCGGTGCAAAGGTATATGTGTCATCTCCATTATCGGTGAAGATTCCATCCGTACCTGTGTATGTAACATCTGAGATACTCAGCGTATCGCCATCAACATCCGATGCTCCCGTTAACAGATCCTCATCTGTAAGCGTGATCGTCCCGTCTTCGTTCATCTGGAAATTCTGATCCTGCGCGACCGGCAGATCATTCACTGGGTTCACTGTCAAATCGATATTGGCTGCAACTGTCGCTTCGCCATCGAAGACACCAAAACTAATATCAAATGCACCGTTGAGATCTGAATTTGGCGTTAATGTGAAGGATCCATCGGTATTAGCCGTAATCGACACATTTCCATCAATACTCTGCAAATTAACGGCAACAAGGTCATCGCCTTCAATATCGCTAGCTTGCACCAAGAGCTGTTCTTGGCTCAGTGTGATACTTTCATCTTCGTTAATAGCATAAGCCAAATCTCCGACCACAGGCGGATCATTAATGGGTAATACATCAATACTCGCCGTCGTAGTATCTGTTAGTTCGCCATCCGAGATTGTTACGCCAAGAAGAATCTCTCCATTAAAATTCTGATTTGGCGCAAAGGTAAAATATGG
>NZ_LWFI01000621.1:0-645 GCF_001635735.1 Oleiphilus sp. HI0067 | reverse complement strand
GCAAACGATCGTTGACCATTACGCCGAGCTATTAAAGGGAGAATACGATGAAGTATGGCTAGGCGGTTTTTCAACCGGAGCCAACCTTATTACCATCAACACGATAGAACGCGGCAATGTAGATGGGCTGATTTTAGTTTCACCCGGTTATCAATCACGTGCACCAATACTCGAGAAATTCGCGCCTTTTGTCTCTCTGTTTGTGGATGGCTACAAAACCGAAGAGCAAAATTTAGCACGCTATACCTCGGCACCGATTAACGGTGCGATCGCCTATTCCGAAAGTGCGCAACGTGTGCGTGATCTGCTTGAAGAAAATACCATTTCTGTACCTGCTCTATTAATTATGAGTGAAGCAGATAGCGTGATTGACCCTGAAGAAACACAAGAATTGTTTAGCCAGCATTTCAATCATCCAACTAATCAAACCATTTGGTATGGTGAGTCCCGTTTCGACGAACCAAGTATCTTGTTTGAATCGATGCGTATTGCTGACAAACGTATAAGTACTGGATCGCATATGAGCCCACTATTTGCGCCCTCTAACTTTTACTACGGCGAGCAAGCAGAGAGAACCATGTGTTTGAATAGTATGAGCTTGCGAGATCTTAAGCACTGCAACGATGGCCGCGAAGTATGGTACTC
>NZ_LWFI01000620.1:0-917 GCF_001635735.1 Oleiphilus sp. HI0067 | reverse complement strand
CACAGTTTATGGTGTGACGACAGCATTGGAGAAACATCCAGAAGCTGTGCAAGCCATGAAAGATGCTAACTGGGAAATCGCGGCACACGGATATAAGTGGATTAATTATCAGTACATTGATAAAGATGAAGAACGTCATCAAATTCAAGAAGCGATCAAAAAGCATGAAGAAATTACCGGTGAACGGCCGCTAGGTTGGTACACCGGACGAACTAGCCCGAATACACGTGATCTAGTGTATGAAGCAGGTGGTTTTATGTACGACGCTGATTCGTATGCTGACGATCTTCCGTATTGGGTGTATGACTACGAAAACCCATTTCTAATCGTCCCATACACGCTTGATACGAATGACATGCGATTTGCAACGAACCAAGGTTTCAACACTGGAGAGCAATTCTTCACCTACCTAAAAGATGCCTTTGATGTGCTTTATGCGGAAGGTGAAACAGCGCCAAAAATGTTAAGTATTGGCTTGCACTGTCGTTTGGTTGGTCGTCCAGGTCGTGCCGCGGCTCTGGCGCGTTTCTTAGATTATGTTCAGTCGCAAGAAAATGTTTGGGTGACGCGTCGCATAGACATAGCCAAGCACTGGCATGAGAATCACCCTCCAGTTAAGTAAGTCAGAGCTACTGCGCTTACTTATACTGCGTTAAAAATTGGGGTCAGAGTAAAAGTACTCTGACCCCAATTTTATTCTTCCAAACTTTAGCTACACTTTTGTTCAATTTTAGAACTTCTATTGGGGTGACCTATGTCTACCGAGCAAGAGCAAATGAAACTCCTAATTGATCTTCACTCGCACAATGAGCGTCAAGGCCCCGGCGGTAAAGCAGAGATTGAGTAAGCGATTTATTTGGCCGGCTTAGATTTTAAGGTCAAGTATCGCATCGCAGATATTGGCTGTGGGACAGGCG
>NZ_LWFI01000619.1:0-844 GCF_001635735.1 Oleiphilus sp. HI0067 | reverse complement strand
TGTGCGATTTAGACAAACTTAGATATACGGAGATTAAATGAGTTGGTTGAAACGTAGTATTCGAAATAAATTGATGGCAATCATCGCGATAAGCTCATTAGCGATTTTTTGTGCTTCCCTTGCTTCTTTTAGCTCCGCTTTAAAAGGGGTCAATAGCTTCAATAATTTGATAACGAAGGATATTGCGAGCGAACGACTTATAACTTACATGCTAATTGAATTCAAAACTCAAGTGCAGGAATGGAAGAATACACTATTGCGTGGTGCGGATGATAATCAGAGAACTAAATATTGGCAGCGTTTTCAAGATCGTGAGAATGATGTGCAACAGAATGGCGAAGCCTTGCTAAGAATATTGGAAGAGGGTGAAGCGCGCGACTTAGTCTCGAGTTTTTTAAAATCACATCAACAAATGGGAACGGCTTACCGTAAAGGATTTGATGCATTTGTCGATGCTGGCTTTGAACATACTGCTGGAGATAAAGCAGTTGCGGGTATTGATCGTGAACCCGCGAAGTTATTGAGTCAAGCTGCAAGTATTATCGAACAGCATGCTCTAGAGAAAAGCACTGCAGTGTCGGAAACATCGAGTTCTAGACTATATGTTATTAATATCGCGTTACTCGTTTTGATTTTGATGTTTTCGATTGTCTCAATATTTGTGATCAATAAAGCCATAATCGAACCGTGTCAAACGCTTATTAATGTAATCTCAAATATTAGTAAGGGAAATTTAGATAACGACATTGATACCACACGCGAAGATGAGCTAGGTAATCTTTCAAAGGCATCAAATTCGATGCAAAATTTTCTGCATGATATTTCACTTAGTTTGAAAGAGTCT
>NZ_LWFI01000618.1:0-475 GCF_001635735.1 Oleiphilus sp. HI0067 | reverse complement strand
ATTACTGACTTACAACATACAAGTCGGCATTTCCACTTCAGCGTATCGTCATTACCTTACGCGCAGTTGGCAGCACTTTTTGCCGCATGCTCAACGTCAAACCAACTTAGTTAAGATAGCCTCTCTTCTCGAGGCATATGATGTGGTTGCCTTGCAAGAGGTGGATGGAGGCAGTTTGCGTACTGGCTTCGTAAACCAAGTTGAGTTTTTAGCTAAAACGGCTGGCTTTCCATTTTGGTATCAGCAGCTGAATCGAAACTTCGGCCCTATTGCTCAGCATAGTAATGGTTTATTGAGCCGTTTTTGCCCTTTGTCGGTAGAAGAGTATCCTTTGCCATCTTTGATTCCTGGTAGAGGAGTGATTGTTGCGAAATATGGCGATGAGAAAGATCCTATAGTGCTTGTTATTCTGCATTTATCGTTATCGTCAGCCGCACAGAAGGCGCAGTTATCGTTTGTTAAAAAGCTGATCGAT
>NZ_LWFI01000617.1:0-808 GCF_001635735.1 Oleiphilus sp. HI0067 | reverse complement strand
ACGATATGTAATTGGCCGGTTGTTAATTGACCACTATCTTCAACCACTTGTCCTGTCGACACGCCACTAATCGTCGCCGCATCATTCGTGCCGGTAATCGTGATGCTTGACGTCTGTGCAGTAGCCCCACCACGCGAATCGTTCACCTGATAACTGATTATTAGTGTCGTGCTCGCACCTGCCGCTAAGTGTTGAAACGTCGCACTGCCCGGGGTCACTGTTATCGTGTGACCATCAGCGGCAAGCGCAAAACCCGCTGGAATATGGGTCGTAGCGGCGGCCCCATCTAGCTCATAGCTTAAATGGCTAACGTGTAATACATCACCTGCATCTTTGTCACTGGCACCCTGTAATAAATCTACGCCATGGGTCGCATTATCTTCAATCGATTGATCTGTAACCGGTGATAGGACCTCGGGTTGAGCATTAACCGATAAGGTTAATGGTCTGGTCGTTTGTTGTACTTCCCCTCCGGCCGAGGCAATTGCGGTAATGGTTAAGGCTATATCACCGTGAAAATTTGGGTTCTGCAGATCGGCCTTAAGCCCATTTAAGTCAGCCTTATCTACCGTCCAAATTTTAGACAGGGCATTATAATTACCGTGGTTCAGCGTTGCATGATCCGGTAAGCCTGATATTTTTACCGTAAGTGTTTCGGTATCGCCACCGGTGTCAATAATTGCTGTGTGCAAGTCTAGCGGTATTTCTGCACCTTGCTGTACAAGGTGAGTAGTCGCTGATAGCATCGGCGCATCAACACTACCATGAATGTTAATGACCACATTGCTGATGACTTGTTCGCCATCGA
>NZ_LWFI01000616.1:0-651 GCF_001635735.1 Oleiphilus sp. HI0067 | reverse complement strand
AATATATTAAATGCTGATAGTTCTATTGCATTTGCTGACCAATATGAATTTTTAACCACGTCAAATAGTGTTAGTGATGCCAATGAGGATGCAGATCTCGATGGTTTAACGAATATTGAAGAATTGGTATTGGGCACGAACCCTTGGATGAAAGACTCTGACAATGATGGTTTGACTGATTTTGACGAAGTAAGGGGTGACCCGAACAATGTTACTTGTGTTCAAGATGGTTTGGTTGGCTTCGTCGCTTGTACTAGTAATCCCTTAGAGGAAGATACGGATGGTGATGGTCTAAGTGATGGCGAAGAGAGTGTAGGGGACGTTAATGGCAACAAAACTAATCCAAATCTCAAAGATACGGATGGCGATGGAATCGATGATGGTGCGGAAGTTGTAGCCGGTACGAACCCGACTTTAAAAGATACTGATTTTGATTTTCTGAATGATGACGTTGATTCAAATCCTCTAAATATCGATGGGGATAGCGATGGAATTCCTGATTTTGTTGAGGTCATTTTAGGAATAGATCCAGGCAATGATGATTCTGATGGCGATACAATTACTGACGGAAACGAGGTGTGGGTTTTTGGCTATAAATCTGACGACACGCTGTTCTATTTCGGAGACGATTTGAATAGTGATAATGTGCCA
>NZ_LWFI01000615.1:0-799 GCF_001635735.1 Oleiphilus sp. HI0067 | reverse complement strand
CGGCTGAATCTGAATCAGTATTTTGAAGAATAACTCCAAATTCTTCGCCGCCATATCGACCAGCGATATCTGTTTTTCTTAAATTGTCACGTACGAGCGAAGAGACCTTACGAATCACAGCATCTCCGGCTTGATGTCCGTAGGTGTCATTCACCTTTTTGAAGTGATCGATATCTAGCATGACAACGGAACATTCAGTTTTATAACGCGTGTAACGGGCGTACTCTCGAACAAGGCATTCTTCCCAATAGCCACGATTGTAGAGTTCTGTCAGTCGATCTGTGCGGCTAAGCATCTGTAATTCATCGTTGGCTTTTTCAAGAGCTTTACGGTTCGCTACGATGTCGGTGACATCGTAAATAATGATTACAGCTTGATTGACGCTTCCGTCCAAAGAAACTAGCGGTGATATGGTGATGTTTTGGTACATGAATTTCTCAGTACCGGTAATTGGTCGATAATTAGGGAACTGAAATAGATAAGGACGTTGTTCCCATGTCATAAATGAACGGTTTTTTAACGCAAATACCGTGTTCACTTTTTGTCTTAGCCAATCTTCTGGAAGATCTTTAAATTCTTCGAACAGGTTTTTATTGCGTAGCTTGTCAGAGCTGACTCCGCTGTGGCTCTCCATAAAGCTGTTCCAGACTTTTACATTGAACTGTTCATCAATAACAACTAATCCGACATCCACGGTTTGGACCATGTCCATCAACCAATGGAATTCTTTCATTTGTTCGAGTGCTGCTTCCATATTCTTAATTCAGTAGGTAGTTGATTTGCTCATACAGTTTATCGA
>NZ_LWFI01000614.1:0-727 GCF_001635735.1 Oleiphilus sp. HI0067 | reverse complement strand
ATTATAAGGATTGGAAACTCCATCCAGTTTAACCCGAGTTCAACACCTGTTACGACCGTTAGCCGAGCAATTATAAATATTGGATTTAAACATATACGTAGTGTGTGCTTGGCCGTAAAAGTACTTGAGTTGTTTTCGATGAACAATGCGAGTGACCAGGTGGCAGACCGTTTGGTAACGGGACTTCATTCTTCTTTTCAAGCGCGTGCTTTGTGTTCCCGACTCAATGAAACCGAGCGTGAAGAGGTGTTCATAGCTTGTCTGCTGAGTCAGTTAGTCGAATTACTTATCGTATCGTCTTGTGATCCGGAAGGGAATTTATATGCGAGCAAGGTTGAGGCTAGCACTACAACAGAAGAGCGAAACATTATCGCCAATAATGTTCTAGGAACTCGCTTAGATACCTTGTCGAAAACACTAATGAAACGCTGGCAGATAGATGGATTAATTAATGATCTCTATAACCCCAGAGCGGTTGATCAGCGTCTGAAAGCTATAGTGCTTGGTCAAGATGCATGTGAAGCGGTTGAATCGGGGGAAGACAGTCGAGTCTTCAAAAGTGTGTTGAAGAAAATGGTCGCATATACCGGTAAAACCGGAGTACATGTGAAAAGCGATGTCCGCGCTGCACGTTATGAAGCATTGCTGGCAATCAAGGAATTTGATGATCAAAAGATTATTACTTGTGCGCAGCGCCGCTTGTCAGATAACAGCGATTCAAGCGAAG
>NZ_LWFI01000613.1:0-610 GCF_001635735.1 Oleiphilus sp. HI0067 | reverse complement strand
AAAGATAGTGAGATCGCTACTATTGATGAAACCGAGCAAGTTTTTGTTCCTCCTCTAGAAACTATTCATATCACTTGGTTCGAAGATTATTTAGATGAAGTCGCTCTCAAACCTTTGATGTTCCCCCACGCGCCGAACGGTTGGCTCGTAGAGACGGAACATCAGCCATTGCCGGTTGAAGTGGTCGAAGCGATCGGCAGACCTACTGATTTGCTACAACGTATTCGAGACGGCCTAGAATTTGATTTGAGCGAAGATAATCATCGCATACGTGCACAGTTAAATTGGTATGTGAAGCACCCAGCTTACTTGGACCGCGTGTTTACGCGATCTGCACGTTACATGTACTACATCGTTGAACGATTAGAAGAAGAAAACCTTCCTTTGGAATTAGCCTTACTTCCTATTGTAGAAAGCGCATTTAACCCATTTGCCTACAGTCATGGGCGAGCGTCTGGGCTTTGGCAATTTATCCCAGGCACCGGGAAAATGTATGGCATGCATCAAAATTGGTGGTACGACGGACGCAGGGATGTAATTCTTTCGACAGAAGGTGCTATTAAATACTTGCGTTGGCTCAACAAACGTTTTGATGGTAATTGGATGCACG
>NZ_LWFI01000612.1:0-659 GCF_001635735.1 Oleiphilus sp. HI0067 | reverse complement strand
TTCAAGAGGTATCGGCACCCTTGCAGGGGCTAGGAGAATGGTTGGTATTGTTGGATCGATTAGTTATCGGTGAAACACGTTTTTATCGAGACTCCAATGCAATGGCTCTTGCTTACTTGGTAATGAAGAGTCGCTTAAAGAGAAAGAAAGACCGGAACTTAGCTATTTGGAGCGTAGGGTGCAGTAGTGGCGAGGAAAGTTACTCCTTGGCATTTTTATGCGATAGCTTGTTCAAAGAAATTAAGTGTGAGCCTAAGTTTGGTGTCACAGGCATTGATGTGAGCTGGGGAGTTTTAGGGAAGGGGCGTCACGCGGTGTATGAACAACGTCGTATGACTGGGTTGCCTCGAGCATGGAAAAGCACGTACTTCACACAGCTAGCTGAAAATGAATTTCAGGTTCAGGAAAACATTCGTCAGCGTGTATGTTTTGCGAAACAGAATATGCGCGATATAAGTCAAAGCCCGATCAATAATCAGGACTTAATTTACTGCCAGAATGTTCTGATTTATTTTCGTAACGAGCTTCGGCATGAAATTTTGAATGAACTAGGTGATCGACTCGCACTTGGTGGTGTTCTGATTATTGGTGCTGGAGAAGCACTTGATTGGAGCCACCCGAAATTGAAAAGAGTTGATGATAAACGCGCCTTGGCTTTC
>NZ_LWFI01000611.1:0-632 GCF_001635735.1 Oleiphilus sp. HI0067 | reverse complement strand
AGGGTATGAAATTAGCGGTTCTGATATTCAAGAAAGTGCGACAACACGTCATTTAACTAACCTAGGTACACAAGTATTTATTGGCCATCGCGCAAGCAATGTTGATGGTGCGAATGTCATTGTTGTTTCAAGTGCTATCAACGAAGAAAATCCTGAGATTATGGCAGCTCGCTCTGCGCGCATTCCGATTGTGCCTCGCGCTGAGATGTTGGCCGAAATAATGCGATATCGTCATGGTATCGCGATTGCCGGAACGCATGGCAAGACAACGACAACAAGTTTGATCGCGTCGATTCTTGGCGCTGGTGGTATGGATCCAACTTTCGTAATTGGTGGGCGTCTGAATAGTGCCGGCACAAACGCGAAGTTAGGCGGGTCGAGATATCTTGTTGCAGAAGCAGATGAGAGCGATGCGTCTTTTTTACATCTCACCCCAATGGTTTCTGTCGTCACCAACATCGAAGCAGATCATATGCATACCTATGGCGGAGACTTTGGTCGGCTAAAGCAAACCTTTGTAGATTTTCTGCACAATCTTCCGTTCTATGGCACCGCCGTGATGTGTATAGATGACCCAGTCGTCGAAGAGTTAATTCCATCCATCTCACGTGCAGTCATTACCTATGGCTTTA
>NZ_LWFI01000610.1:0-1063 GCF_001635735.1 Oleiphilus sp. HI0067 | reverse complement strand
TCTAATTAACCCCAGCAGATATGGTAGACGAAAATTCTCCTTGAACATCATCAGAGTCAACCGTTGCAATCGCGAAATAATAGGTACCACTATTCAAATTATCTAGCGTGTATTGCGTTACGTTACCACCACTAATGTTAATCGTATTGGCCATACCTCCGGCACTGCTTCCATACTTAATGACATAGCCATTAATTTCATACAGTTCAAGATCACTACCATCTTCGCGTTCAACCGGAATATCCCAAGACAGAGAAATGCTGCGTGAAGAAGTATCATTTGAACCGCCATTAGACTGCTGGCCATCATTGGAATTAGCGTCGTCCGAAGAATCACCACTATTCTGGTTGTCAGCAACATATTGATCATCGGTTGAATCACTTGAATCGTCAGGCTGACTAGCATTTTCATCGTCAGCGCTTAGTACTTGGACAACAACTTCCGCAGTTGCGCTTGTAACGACACTTGATGGATTAGATACGCGTAGAGAGTAAGCTCCTGAATCATTGATACTCACTGAACCCAACACTAATGCAGAAGTTGTTGCACCTTCAATCAACTCACCATCTTTAAACCACTGATAAGACATTGGCAAACCACCAATAATATTTGCCGTCAACGATACCCGTTCACCGGCTTCAGTTACCACACCAACAGGCTGAGTCATAATCTGGACTCGCTGAACCAAAGCCCCTTGATCCATCGCACTATTCTGCACCTGAACAAGCTCAGTTACTAACTGATCATAATTCGACTCATCTTGACCTAAGTGCAAGCTAGTTACATCTGAAATAACGCCTTGTGCAGCGTAAACCAACTCATCAACAGCTACAGTGCTTGAGCCTTCTTTATCAAACAACACTAAACTGCCGCTTGCCTTCAGATTCATTTCGATCTCTTCAAGTACGTCAGTCACACCATCGTATGCCCCGCCATTAGCTAGCTCATGCATACCCGCACTAATAGAAGATAATTTCTTTGTGGGATAGCCTTTATGCTTCGCGAATCCATACTGAGGATAGCAAGCATCCAGACGAACCATATCAGCGTCGCGCCATACCTT
>NZ_LWFI01000609.1:0-540 GCF_001635735.1 Oleiphilus sp. HI0067 | reverse complement strand
CCTTCATATGGGCAGTTTGTTTATCGTCGTACCGAAGAAAATAGAACATTATGTCGCTTGGACGGAGCAGGCGAGAGAGCTACTCGTTAATGATGAAACACTCCGCATGGCCGCAACGCAGCGTAACGGCGTACTGATGATTAGGGCGCTCAGCGATGATATTGAGATGCTTAGAAACGCATTTATAAAAGTATGGCAAGGGTTGCGTTTAGCAGTACTAGAACAAGAACCAGTTATGCCGAGAATATGGCTTACCTGACTTAACAAGGAATTACTATGGAACTCAGTCCGAGAGAAAAAGACAAATTGTTGATTTTTACCGCTGCACTCGTTGCCGAGCGTAGGCTCGCACGAGGCGTAAAGCTAAATTACCCTGAGGCGGTCGCACTTATTTCTGCTGCGATTATGGAAGGTGCCAGAGACGGTAAAACGGTCGCGGAGTTGATGAGCGAAGGGCGCCAGATTCTTTCTAGTAACGATGTGATGGATGGCATTGCTGACCTACTACATGAAGTACAGGTTGAAGCGACTTTTCCTGAT
>NZ_LWFI01000608.1:0-804 GCF_001635735.1 Oleiphilus sp. HI0067 | reverse complement strand
CATATGTATGACACTGTTAAAGGGTCTGATTACATCGGTGACCAAGACGCGATTGAGTACATGTGTTCAGTTGGCCCTCAAGCGGTTTTCGAGCTTGATCATATGGGACTTCCTTTCTCTCGAACAGAAGAAGGTCGTATTTACCAGCGTCCGTTTGGCGGTCAATCAAAAGGGCCTGACAACCCAACTCAAGCGGCACGTACTTGCGCAGCGGCTGACCGTACTGGTCACGCTTTGTTGCATGCGCTTTATCAAGGTAACTTGAAAGGTGGAACGACATTCCTTAATGAATGGTATGCGGTAGATTTGGTTAAGAACCAGAAAGGTGCTGTTGTAGGCGTTATCGCTATCTGTATCGAAACTGGTGAGACGGTATATATCAAAGCGAAAGCGACTGTCATGGCGACAGGCGGTGCTGGTCGTATTTATGAATCGACTACGAATGCATTGATCAATACTGGTGATGGCATGGGTATGGCATTGCGTGCAGGCTTCCATGGTCAAGACATGGAAATGTGGCAGTTCCACCCGACTGGTATTTATGGCGCGGGTACTCTCGTTACTGAAGGTTGTCGTGGTGAAGGCGGTTACTTGATTAACAGTGAAGGTGAGCGTTTCATGGAACGTTATGCGCCGAATGCTAAAGACCTTGCTGGACGCGATGTTGTTGCGCGCTCTATGGTAATGGAGATTCTTGAAGGTCGTGGCTGTGGTCCGAAGAAAGACCACGTTCTTCTTAAGCTTGATCACCTGGGTGAAGAGACCTTGAATTTGCGCCTTCCTGGTATTTGTGAATTGTCGAAG
>NZ_LWFI01000607.1:0-357 GCF_001635735.1 Oleiphilus sp. HI0067 | reverse complement strand
CGACTCTCAGACCTTTGCGCTCAATATCGGTTACGGCATGTGAATTCATCTCTTGCTCGAGTTCTTCGACGTGTTCAGGTGATGCATCATCTTTGTTATACAGACCTAGTTGAGGCTCCACGATGTACTCAGTAATCAGCATGCCGAGAATAGAAATGACAACGGTCGAGGCCATCATGAAGTACCAATTGGCCTCAGCCCCAACCGTATAACTCGGGTCAATAAGTTGGGCTGCTTTCTCTGAGATGCCTGATAGAAGTGGGTCAACTGTTCCAATTAAAAGGTTCGCGCTATAGCCGCCTGATACACCCGCAAACGCGGCAGCAAGACCGGCTAGGGGGTGGCGACCAAGAGATG
>NZ_LWFI01000606.1:0-656 GCF_001635735.1 Oleiphilus sp. HI0067 | reverse complement strand
GCCGCTTTAGGGAAGACTTATACCATCGTTTGAACGTCTTCCCTGTTCAATCCCCAGCTCTTAGAGAACGCCATGGTGATATCCCATTGCTTATTGAGTTCTTTACGAAGCAATGGAAAAGCAAAATTGGCATTGATGAAGTCCGGTATTCAGATCAAGCAATGCAAATACTGAATGAATATGCGTCGCCTGGAAACGTGCGAGAGCTTGAAAATATGGTGGCGCGAATCCTTGTAACGGAACAAAGTCGCTCAAACGACAAACAAGTCCTTTACCTTAACGAGCGCAGCATCCCGATCAGCACTGAGCAAACTAATAGCGCGTTCAATAGAACAATCGTAATCTCGAACGAAACGGACTCTCACAATACTGATTAAGGCACTGAGGGCACGACACTATAAGAACAAACCCAAGAGTTTCAGCGCAAGCTAATTAAAGAAGCTCTTTCAAGAAACGATAACAACTGGTCAAAGACAGCAAAACAGCTTGGTGTAGATAGAGCGAATCTAGCCAGACTAGCGAAACGTTTGATGATGAGATAAGTCCGGTTAGCTTATACATAAAACGTGATGCAATCGCTTAACTTATTGAATTACAAACATGCATTTGCAGTGTTATAGTTTTTAATGAATGATCATTGAAGGGATTTACCGATG
>NZ_LWFI01000605.1:0-653 GCF_001635735.1 Oleiphilus sp. HI0067 | reverse complement strand
GAAAACAACGTATTGAATCTCTCGCCGTAGATGCTGAAGAGTACGTGCACAAAGGCACCGGAGCACGACATTTACACTTTGCTTCAGAGAACGATGAGAATGTTTTCTTGGTAGGACTAAAGACTGTTCCGACTGACAATACAGGTGTGGCGCATATCCTTGAGCACACTGCATTGTGTGGTAGCGAAAAATATCCGGTACGCGATCCATTTTTTATGATGATTCGCCGCTCTCTGAACACCTTCATGAATGCCTTTACTAGCAGTGATTGGACGGCTTATCCTTTCGCGAGTAAGAACAAAAAAGACTTTAATAACCTCTTAGATGTGTATCTAGATGCGGTCTTTTTCTCGCGCTTGGACGAGATGGACTTTCTTCAAGAAGGGCATCGCGTAGAATTTGAAGAGGAAGGTAACGCAGATTCGCCATTGGTCTATAAAGGTGTTGTGTATAACGAGATGAAAGGCGCAATGAGTTCGCCGGTGAGCCAACTTTGGCAGACACTCACTCGTTATGTGTTTCCAACTTCGACTTACCATTACAACAGTGGTGGTGATCCCGAACATATTACCGACCTCACTTATGATCAGCTGAAAGCTTTCTATCGCAAGCATTATCATCCGAGTAATGCGGTATTTATGACCTTCGGTGAT
>NZ_LWFI01000604.1:0-690 GCF_001635735.1 Oleiphilus sp. HI0067 | reverse complement strand
CCAATCCCAGAAGTAATTCGTGGTATCAACGCATTCACTAAAGGCGCGAAAGAAGTAAACCCAGACGTTCAAGTAAAAGTTGTTTGGGCGAGCACTTGGTACGACCCAGCCAAAGAGCGTGAAGCTGCAGAAACCTTGATCCTTCAAGGTGCAGACGTTCTTACTCAGCACACTGACTCAGCAGCAGTTATTCAAGCAGCTGAAGCGAAAGGTAAGTACGCGATCGGTTATCACTCAGATATGTCTGAGTACGGTGAGAAAGCACACCTTACAGCAGCTATTCACAACTGGGGTCCTCTTTACTTGAAGAAGGCTCAGCAAGTTCTTGATGGTACTTGGAAAGCTGAAGATCTATGGCCTGGTATCGCTGAAGGTACTACAGATCTAGCACCATTGAACGAAGCTATTCCGGCTGATGTTGTTGCGTTGGTTGAAGAGAAAAAAGCGGCCTTGAAAGCGGGCGAAATGCGCGTATTTGATGGTCCTGTTATTAACCAGGCTGGCGAAGAAGTTGTACCAGCTGGTAGCACCATGGATGACGGTGCGCTACTAGGCTTTGGTTTCTACATCGAAGGTGTAGAGGGCAAATTGCCTCAGTCGTAAACCGGGACGTTTAAAGTATCGGGAGCTTTGTTGAGCTTATTGCACAGCAAGCTCCCATTTTCCGGAAAAAGGCACAACTAAAAAGTG
>NZ_LWFI01000603.1:0-581 GCF_001635735.1 Oleiphilus sp. HI0067 | reverse complement strand
ATGAGATGCCCTTACTTCCTGCAGGCGCATCCGGAAGCTTTGCCAACACCAAGTGAATGATGTTATCAGTCATATCGTGATCGCCGCCTGTAATCCAAACCTTGTTACCGGTGATCGACACACTACCGTCCGCTTGCGGCTCAGCTTTAGTTTTGATTAGACCAAGATCTGTACCACAATGTGGTTCTGTCAGACACATCGTGCCAGTCCACTCGCCCGCAATAAGCTTCGGCAAATAGTAAGACTGCTGGTGTTCGTTACCGTGCAATGTTAGAGCGTCAATAGAGCCGTGAGACAAACCTGGATACATACCAAACGATAAGTTGGTAGAGCAGCACATTTCATCAACTACTACTTTCAAGAAGTGTGGCAAACCTTGTCCACCATGCTCAACGGGTGAAGCGAGACCGCTCCAACCACCTTCTTGGTACGTTTTGTATGCTTCTTTAAAACCAGAAGGTGTTTTTACTGTTTTCGCTTCTGGGTCGTAGACACACCCTTCCCTGTCACCTGATGCATTGATCGGTTGAAGTACGTTTTCTGCCAATTTTGCAGCTTCTTCAAGTACAGCACGCTGCATG
>NZ_LWFI01000602.1:0-584 GCF_001635735.1 Oleiphilus sp. HI0067 | reverse complement strand
GCAGTCATTGCTTGCGAATGAGGCTTGGAAAGCGCGTAAATCAATCGAGCCGGGTGGTCTTCTCAAATATGTACATGGCCAAGAGTATCATGCCTTCAATCCTGATGTTGTAAACACGGTTCAGCGTGCGGTTGAGAGCGGCGATTATGGTGTTTACAAAGAATACGCAGACTTAGTGAATAATCGTCCTGCTGCTACATTGCGTGATATGTTTGGTTTGAAGCAAGGTATTTCTCCTATCTCCTTGGACGAGGTAGAGCCAGTTGAAAATATCTTCCCGCGTTTTGACTCTGCAGCGATGTCTTTGGGGGCGTTGTCTCCTGAAGCACACGAAGCATTAGCTGTTGCGATGAACACTCTAGGTGGCCGTTCTAACTCTGGTGAGGGTGGCGAAGATGTCGCGCGTTATGGAACTGTTAAACGTTCTAAGATCAAGCAGGTTGCTTCGGGTCGTTTTGGTGTTACACCGCATTATCTAAGCAGTGCTGAAGTTATTCAGATTAAAGTTGCTCAGGGTGCAAAACCTGGTGAAGGTGGTCAGTTGCCTGGCGGTAAAGTCAACGACTTGATCGCAGAGCTTCGTT
>NZ_LWFI01000601.1:0-1281 GCF_001635735.1 Oleiphilus sp. HI0067 | reverse complement strand
TGTTTAAACACTAGTGCGATTGTTTGGTCCTTTGGTGCATTGGCCCTCGCGTGTATTTATCCTTTCATGAAGCGTTACACCTTCTTGCCGCAAGTCTTTCTTGGTGCTGCGTTTGCGTGGTCCATTCCTATGGCATTTGCAGCAGTCATCGAAAAGGTGCCGGCTCTTGCTTGGATAATTTTTACAGCAACGCTGTTATGGACTGTCGCTTACGACACAATTTACGCGATGATGGATCGTGAGGATGATCTGAAAATTGGAGTGAAATCCACAGCGATTCTGTTCGGTAATGCAGACCGATCGATTATCGCGAGCCTTCAAGTGTTGTTTGTGCTTGCGATGTGCTTGCTGGGCGAGCAGTTAAATCTCGGAAGCTTCTATTTCTTGTCCATTGTCGTCGCGTCAGTGCTGTTGGTATACCAACAACATTTGATACGTTTACGTTATAAAGACGATTGTTTACGTGCATTTTTGAACAATAACTGGGTGGGTTTTGCCATTTTTGTTGGTATCGCACTTGATTATGCGACTTGATGAACGTTTAAGCGCTTTTCCTGTCATATACTTGTAACAAACCTCCTTTCTAATACCGCGACGAGTAGGTATTTGCTCAGATGTGATTGAGCATAATGAGAGTGTAAGACATGGCAGATAAGAAAATCCTTATTGTGGATGACGAGTCATCCATCCGCGAAATGATCGCAGTAGCTTTAGAGATGGCAGGGTATACCTGTTTTGAAGCGAGTAATGCCCGTGACGCTCACAGCATTGTGCTAGACGATCGCCCCGATATGATCTTATTAGACTGGATGTTGCCGGAAACGAGCGGTGTAGAGTTTGCCCGACGTTTGAAGCGTGACGAAAGCACTTCTGAAATTCCAATCATTATGATCACTGCGAAAGTCGAAGAAGACAATAAGATTCAAGGCTTGGAAGTCGGAGCGGATGATTACATTACTAAGCCTTTTTCTCCACGTGAGTTAGTGGCTAGGTTAAAAGCGGTGCTGCGTCGAGCTAATCCACAAGGGTTAGAGTCTGCGATTAATATTGATGGCTTAGAGCTCGATCCAGTCTGTCACCGTGTTAGCTCAGAAGGTGAAACGCTTTCGATGGGGCCAACAGAATATAAACTCCTGCAGTTTTTCATGACACACCAAGATCGCGTCTACACGCGAGCGCAGCTATTGGACCTCGTTTGGGGTGGTAATGTGTATGTGGAAGAACGCACTGTTGATGTACACATTCGTCGTTTGCGCAAAGCGATCGGCAAACGCCATGAAG
>NZ_LWFI01000600.1:0-797 GCF_001635735.1 Oleiphilus sp. HI0067 | reverse complement strand
TATTCAATATTCTTTACGCACACAGCAATCTCAACGCCTCGAATTTGATCAAGCCCCAACGCCTGGCGTATTAGGGAGGTTTCCTCCTGCGCACCCACCTCATATGGAAGCAGTATTTGAAGCTCGCATGCTTGTTAACGTGATTGAGTCGAGTTCAGGAGATGTAGTTTGGAAAGCCGCGACAACTGGCGATTTAACACAGGTCAATGTTAAGAAATTTAATGCCGAAAAAGCCAATGCGCGTATGCAAGAGATGTTCGCAGACTTCCCTACACGATTTAACTGGTGGTTTTAAGAACGAGAAATAAACGTTTTCCAAACACCAAGAGGCTCCCATATTTTTTCTAAATCTTGGCGAGCCTCTACCATATCTAACTTCAACACTTGAGTTCGATAACGATACATAAACGCGGAGACGCGCATATTCGCAGCACAATGCACCCATACTTTCTGTCCATCTAGCTCCTGCATTTTTTCAACAAATAATCCAAACTTTCGTTCAGAAGGCTTCACAAAGTTCACTGGGTAGTGGGTATAACTTAAGCCCAGATCAGCGAGTGTGCCATCTTCATCTTTCAGAGAGTTTTCCGCATTAGCAGGTGCAAGGTTGATAACGTGTTCAAAACCAGATTCTTTGATTAAAGCAAACTGTGCCTCGCTAGGTTGACCAGATGTAGTCACTAAGTCTGAGATTGGAAGGTAGTTATAAATATCTTCGAGCGTCTCAGATTTTGCGCTTAGCGGTGTATATTTTCGGATGAGTGAAACAAGATATCCAGCGGTGGTTGTTATTGTTT
>NZ_LWFI01000599.1:0-888 GCF_001635735.1 Oleiphilus sp. HI0067 | reverse complement strand
GACGCCGGGTCGTTTATCAGAAGTTGTCACGCGTGACGACTTTGATTTAAGCAGTATTGAAGCGCTGATTCTTGATGAAGCAGACCGACTACTCGACATGGGCTTTAGCGATGAAGTGCTATCGATTGCGGAACATTGTTTGGCGCGCATGCAAACCTCTATGTTCTCAGCGACACTCGCAAACAAAAGCTTACGCGGTCTTGCCGAAGCTTTGCTAACAAACCCTGAAACACTTGAGCTATATCAAACCAGTGACAAACACCAAGACATCACACAGCAAATTATTTTTGCTGACGACAAGGCGCATAAATTTAAACTAGTTCAGTGGCTAATCGAGAACGAAGAATACAAACACTGCGTGGTGTTCTGTAATTCAAAAGAACAAGCCGACCAAGTTTATCGGGTGATGCAACAGCAAAATATTAGTGCTGGTATTCTGCATGGTGATAAAGATCAAAAGCAGCGTAATCTAGTGATGAGCAAGCTGCGTCGTGAGCAAGTCAAAGTACTGATTGCAACAGACGTTGCCGCGCGTGGTTTAGACATCGAAGGCATGGATTTAGTGATCAACTTCCAAATGCCTCGCCGTGGTGATATCTATGTACACCGCATTGGTCGAACGGGTCGAGCTGGCGAAAAAGGTACGGCCGTGACACTCATTGAGGCGGCTGAATTCAACCTTATGGCAAGTATTGAACGCTATCTAGAGCAACGCTTTGATCGCCGCAAAATCAAAGATCTTGAAGGCAACTATAAGGGCCCTAAAAAGCTCAAGTCTTCGGGCAAAGCTGCAGGCAAAAAGAAGAAGAAAAAGAAAAAATAAACCCTATAATCTTGGAAACAGCATTGGGGTCAGAGTGTTTTTGCTCTGACCCCAAGTAATTCATG
>NZ_LWFI01000598.1:0-625 GCF_001635735.1 Oleiphilus sp. HI0067 | reverse complement strand
AATCCTAATCCGTGTAAGAGTTTTTTGGCATCAACGGGTATTTGATAGGCATTGATCGATTCGAGTTCACCATGGATGTTAGCAATAACATGATTGTCTTCTTGCTCTTGCGCGAGCTCCAGGCGTTCTTGCAAGCGGCGAAAAACATGGTGTCCATCCATGACATAGTCAAGCGCCGAACGCTCGGAACTTTCGACTTCTTGCGCCATATGCGCAATGCGACAATTACCGGGTAAATGGTAAGCACCTGCATCCGTCGACAATTCACCCAACAGAAGTTTGAATAAACTCGTTTTACCCGCGCCATTCGCCCCAACAATCGCAACGCGTTGTCCATCCGCTATGTTGGCGTCTGCGTTTTCAAGCAGCGGCTCAGGGCCTCGACGCAGTGTCATTTCAGTAATCTTAAGCATGAATCATCACTTCAGGTAGAACTCGCCGCGCAAGGTAGCGGATAATAGCGCGTACATCAACGCATTGACGCTCTAGATTATGAACAAAGATAATAATGCTGAACACTTCTGGCAGTTTTCAATAATGCTTTGGAAGCAAGAAGACATTAAGAACATACTAATGCACGCTCAAGATCATAAGGATCTGGATATCAATTTATGTCTGTTTGCAC
>NZ_LWFI01000597.1:0-928 GCF_001635735.1 Oleiphilus sp. HI0067 | reverse complement strand
AAAACACAACGAAAGCAGGGTCAGAACCTTATCAAAATAGCCAGACCTACTATTATTGCAACTAATCTACACTGGTCTTTTAAAACATTTTCGCTGTGCGAAACGACGTTATTCAATACTTTGCGGACGATTTCCATCAGATAATTGAGGTGCGAGAGCTTCAAAACAATACTTATGCGCTAAGCGAGCAGTACAGCATTGAATACATTGCGATACTTATATGGATTGATACTCTTGGGTGTGAGCACAAATCAAACGAGTACTTACAAATGAGAGAATACGAGGCGATGTATCAGTGGTACCAAGATTCCCTCAAAAAGCCATCAAAAATCAGACTTAAACAAGTCTCAGCATTGATTAGAAAAGAGTCATTGCGGCTATAAATGATATGTTATATCGTGAACATCCTTACGACTTAAGTAGTTCTAATGAGCCAAATAAACAAGATCATCAATAGCGCCGAGCAACAGTGTAAAGCTAAAGGCGTTCGCTTAACCGATAAGCGAAAACAAGTCCTCTCTGCGTTGATTGAATCAAAAAAAGCACTCTCTGCTTACGAGCTTGTTGATTACCTCAAAGATGAATTTAAAGCCCCTCTGCCCGCGATGTCAGTGTATCGTATTCTTGATTTCCTTCAGACAGAGCAACTTGTTCATAAGCTCGACATTGCCAATAAGTATGTTGCCTGCGCGCATATTACCTGTGGGCATGATCATGGTACCCCGCAGTTTTTGATTTGTAATAACTGTAATAGCGTTACCGAAGTCGTGATTCCCAATGACATTATTCAGCAACTCCAAAACAATGTTACCGATGCGGGCTATACACTAGAAAGTACCCAAATCGAAATGAGCTGCCGTTGCCCAGTATGCAACGCACAGACTGCCTAACTTTCGCGGACTAAACACCTTTGCAAGACAGTAATCAT
>NZ_LWFI01000596.1:0-743 GCF_001635735.1 Oleiphilus sp. HI0067 | reverse complement strand
CTGACCAGGCTCTTACTTTATTTGTAAAGCCTGACAGCGAACCCAAACAGTTTGCCAATGCTAATGGAATGCCGAGCGGTTACAGCCTAGAAATCGCAGCCGAAGCAATTCGACGAACGAGCTATGAGCCTAACTTAAAAGTGAGACCTTGGGAGCGAGCGCAACAAGAGGCCTTAAAGGGTGATGGCGTATTAACAGGGTTTTCGAAGACACCCTAACGCGAAAATCATTATCTATTCTCGGGCCCAATCTTAATGGATCATGTGCTGCTAGTATCTAGAAAAGATCAGTCTTTCACTTTTACTAGTTACAATGATCCGAAAGGCAAAACACTCGCAATGAGCAGAGGCAGCAATTATTCAGGCAAGTTTGCTCAACAAAAAAATCAGCTCACATTTGTAAAAGATGAAGGGACCTAGCAACGTATTCTTCTGCTTGCATCAGGAAGAGTGGACGCGGCAATATTCTCTAGGGATCGTTATCTGATGAATTACAATGCGAAAAAGCCGGACTTAGTCCTGACGATTTTGAATTTTCTGAGTAGGTCATTTCTCGCGATCCAAACTTTATCGGTATTCCAAGATCATTGAATCATCACGATGCCAAAGAAGTAAAACATGCTCTCGACAAAGCCATTCAATCCATGAGAGAAGACGGCACAATAGACGCAATACTCTCAAAATATTAGACGCAGAATACTCAGTTAGGCAGTGTCTTTTTCATCCTTCTTAGCGTCTTACTCC
>NZ_LWFI01000595.1:0-702 GCF_001635735.1 Oleiphilus sp. HI0067 | reverse complement strand
TATCAATGACAGATGCATCTACATCACTAAGTTGCTGAAGTAATTTTCTTCCCTCCAAAGGATGCACTCGAATCACTGCATACTCCGCGCTCGTTAATGCCCCTTCTTTATTGAGAATCGATGAGGGAATCATCACTTTACCGACATCACTCAATAACGCAGATAGCCCTAATTTCAAGGTTTCTCGACTATCCCATTTCAATGCCGAAGCTAAACTCATCGATAACACCGTCGTACGAAAAGCATGCTCAATTAAATAAGACTGTTTACGCTTTGTTTGGCACAGTGCGAGCCACGCATACAAATTTCGAGAAATGCTCTCTTGGCATCGCTCTATAATTGGTTGAATATCTTGAGAAACACTAACAGAGCTGCCGCATCGAAATGCAGCATAGACGTCATAAATAACGTCCATAAGCTCTTTTGCCAGAGATTGAGCATGAAGAAATTCACGCTCAAAAGGGTGTTCGATTGTCGCTTTCATTGCATATGCATCGCGACCACAAACCTGAACATCTTGACTAAACGTATAACTACTATAGTTGTTCTCGCCTAACACTGTACGTCCTATCGATTAAAATCCATCCAATTTAGGCTAGCAGAGCAACGCAATATGTCTGTCAGTTTAAGGCTAGAATGTGAAAACTTACGTAACAAGTCTGCAATTTGTTCCACAAAAGTATAAAATCGCGCGCCTGAAAG
>NZ_LWFI01000594.1:0-736 GCF_001635735.1 Oleiphilus sp. HI0067 | reverse complement strand
TTGGTCTCGGAAGGTCAGTTGAATGTGATCGTTATAATCTAAACGTAAGTGATTGGGCTGGCGTGTTTGTACGTTACGATCCAGCACTGATAGCGCAATATACAAGTATTGTTCGTTTTGGGTGAGCGCCAAACCAAATTTGGTTTCTGTTGCCATGTTGGTGCTAGCGCTCCAGAGAGGAAAGCTGGAATTATGCGCCTCGATGATGGAGGTCTGATCACCCCAATCATCAAACTGTCCATCTAAGCGAATAGGGCTAGAGGTAGTAGGAGCGCTAAGAGCGTACTTTTCTAGTTCGCTGTCTTCATTTCCGGCCAGCAGTTTTGAGATATTGACCTGAGTGGCCACCAAGCTTGTCGCGATGGCTTTAGTCTCAATCAACTGAACACGGCCCTGTGCAGAAATAGCGGTTTGCTGAATCTCCTTCCAGTACGACCACGTCAGTACAGGAATGACCAGTAACAGAAGGCTAAGAAAACTGATCTGCGCTTTAATGCCGAATCGTTGCATTAAGCAAGTTCCCAACGATAGCCGAAGCCGGGCTTGTTGCGAATCGCATTAAAGGCTTCGTCAATTTCATTGAACTTTTTCCGAACGTTCTTCACGTGAGAGTTGATCGTACCGGTCGTTACAACGCCTTGTCTGGTGCATGCGCAAAGATCATCATAAGAGCAGCCGGCGGCTCCCGAATCGACAATGGTGACGAATACTTGAAATTGTACTGCAGTGAGTGCAA
>NZ_LWFI01000593.1:0-694 GCF_001635735.1 Oleiphilus sp. HI0067 | reverse complement strand
ATCAATGGCAGGTTTAGGCGCGACGCCAATGGGTGGTTCTTATGGTGCCGCGAAGCATGCTGTTGTAGGTATGACAAAAACGGCTGCTGTGGAAATGGGTGCAATGAATGTGCGAGTGAATGCGATTTGCCCATTCTTTACTTCAACGCCAATGGTGGATAACCCGATTCTTAATCCGAATGGTGATGAGAAAGAATTAAACAAGACGCTTGCGCGTGGTTGTCCGCTTAAGCGTATTGCGCGTGTTGAGGAAATCGTAAACGTGATGGTGATGATGTTGTCGCCAGCGAACACGTATATGAACGGAATAGCGGTTCCGGTCGATGGTGGTATGTCTGCTATGTAGTTAAATAGCTACTGTGATTGCTTAGGCCGTGTTGAAAGCTTGTTCGCTTTGCTCATTTACGTATATGTAAACTCCGCTATCTCACAAACTTTCGCTTTGCCTATGCTGCTCTCGTGACGCTATTCGGATACTGCGTGCATCATTTCCGCAGACAAGGTGAATCGCGAAGCGAGAGAGGGCGCCCTGGGGTGGACGGGAACCTACTGTTTTATAAAGAGGTAAATTCAGGATCACTTGGAGTGTTCCTGAATCATAAAAGAATTATTCGAGCGTTTATCGTCTCCCGTAAAGCGTTCTGCATACATAACAACTGGAGAAAAATAACATGTCAGATTCACGTGAGTATGA
>NZ_LWFI01000592.1:0-707 GCF_001635735.1 Oleiphilus sp. HI0067 | reverse complement strand
AGCCTGCAATACCCACCCGGATTCTTTGCTAAATACTGCTGATGGTAAGACTCTGCATAATAAAAAGCATTAAGCGGTTTTATTTCGGTCGTGATCGCACTATAGCTAAGCGACAACAATTTTTTCTCATATTCTTTTAGCGTTTTTAAAGCGACGGCCTCATGCTCAGGCTTCATCCAATATATAGCAGAGCGATATTGAGAACCGATGTCATTCCCCTGCCTCATGCCCTGTGTTGGGTCATGCTTTTCCCAGAAAACCTTCAAAATCTCTTGTATGCTAATTTTCGACGCATCAAAAATAACCAAAACGAGCTCAACATGGCCTGTCGCACCATTACAGACCGTTTTGTAGTCCGGATCAGCTTGCTCTCCTCCACCATAGCCAACCGCAGTCGAGACAACACCGTCGAGCTGCCAAAACGCACGTTCAGCCCCCCAAAAGCAACCAAGCCCAAGCGCAATACAGTCTAGATGTTCAGCAAAAGGAGGAGTAAATTGCGTGCCGTCGACGTAGTGTTGCGTTGAGGCGCCTTGCAACAATTGCCAATCAAATTGGATGCTAGCGGAGCCATCGCCGGAATAATTCACACTAGACATAAGTTTTTGAGTCATTATTACCTCCTTTCGAAAACATTCGAACTTTAACGCTCGCAATAATAGACCGCGAATTTGTTGTTTCGTCCAACATCAGAGCATCGGCCAAAT
>NZ_LWFI01000591.1:0-738 GCF_001635735.1 Oleiphilus sp. HI0067 | reverse complement strand
TGATCCTAATACAACAAACTTCTATTACCGATTAAAGCCCGTACGCAGAACGATCGTCGATAAAACCCACATGCCTTATAAGTTCAATGATGCGCGCATGAAGGTTTGGCGTGAGTGGTTTTTGAATGCCGACTATGAAGTGACTAAATTGCCTGGCTATGATGCTAAGAGTGCATCGAATCCATTTATTACGTTTAAAGAGCTTCCGGCTTCAGCGCGGTATAAATTCATGTTACAAGAAGCTGAATTCACGATAATGGGTTACATCAAGGGGCCCGTATGTCGTGGGCAAGTGGCCTTGAATGTGATCGAAGATCATTTCTGGGTATTTTTTGTCGACCCTGACATTCCTACTATGCTGTATCAGCCAGCACGTGCTGAAAGTTATGCGGGCAACCTTCGCTTACCTGCTGAAGATCGAAGTACAGCCTCACCATTTAAAATATGGACCAAATACGCTGCGCTTCAAGAGAAGCATTTGACTGATAAACTCAACTACATCAACAGTTTTTCTGATGGTGTTGCTGAGTTGTCACTCGATATGCTCTGGAGTGGCAAAAGTCTGACAAGCAATATCGATGGGCATGAAGCGCATAACCCGAACGCAGCACTCACTATATTTCGTCACTTTGATAATGCGACAGTCGTAAAGGGATTGCATGGCGATAAGCCGAAAACCGCTTGGGTAATTTCGTATAGTTTGTTAGAACGCATTCACTACTTGCTAGTTGCCGGCTT
>NZ_LWFI01000590.1:0-823 GCF_001635735.1 Oleiphilus sp. HI0067 | reverse complement strand
ACAACTTGTATTGCAAGCAGGCGCAATGGGTGAGGGCGGCGATGTGTTTTTGCTGGATATGGGGCAGAGCGTCAAGATTAATGATTTGGCCGTTAAGCTTATTCGTTTAATGGGGCTTGAGCTGAAAGATCAATCGAACCCTGACGGAGATATTGCGATTGAGTACTCTGGTTTGCGTCCGGGCGAGAAGCTTTATGAAGAGCTTTTGATCGGTAATGAGCCGATGCCTACCGCGCATTCGCGTATTATGCGTGGCCGTGAAATATCGCTTGCTTGGTACGATGTGAAGGTACTGCTTGATCGTATCGATTTGCTTTGCAAAGACTTTGATTGTGAGGCTGTTCGAGAGGTCTTAATGATGGCTCCGCTTGATTACAAGCCATCAGATTCTTTGAGTGATTTGGTCTGGAATAAAACCTATACCGATATGCCAGGAACCTCTATGCAAGAGCGTATGCGTGATTTGCAGATGCCTGCGAATGAAGGGGATACCAGTTCGAATATCTCTAATGGGTAGATCATTGTAGAGATCCTAAATGTGCACGTACTTCGTTCGCTGCTTCAGGATGACGTCGACACTAAATATTGGGGTCAGAGTAAAAGGACTCTGACCCCAACGACCTCCTCTGACTCCGGCCAATCTGTGTCACCCTGGCTTATCCTTTTTGTCATCCCGTTTTTCCCCTTTTCGTCATCCCGTTTTTAAAACGGGATCTCATGGTTGGTTTGCTGAGTTAGACCCGAGATCCTGAATGTGCGCGTACTTCGTCCGCTGCTTCAGGATGACCATGATATTTTTATCCTTAATACATCGTGCTACCAA
>NZ_LWFI01000589.1:0-894 GCF_001635735.1 Oleiphilus sp. HI0067 | reverse complement strand
TTTACGTGGTGGCGCGTGAAGCGGGTGCAGAAAACCCTTCATTACCAACTTGGGCTAACCGTAAATCAAATCCAATTAATTTGGATACCTTATTTGAGATTAACAAGGTGAAGCGTAAAGACATACCAGAGGTTCCAGGCGCGTTTCAGCTGCTGAATGTTTTTACTGAGAAAGAGTGTAAGCGATTTATCGAGATTACCGAGACGCTAGGCTATTTAAAAGATGCGGCGGTGTCTCTACCTAGAGAAATCAGACATAACGATAATCTTACTTGGGTGACTGATGAGGCTACCGATCAGCTTATCTGGGAACGTGTGAAGCACTTAACCAACAATAATCCAGAGATGTTTGATAACCAAGAGGCTGTTGGGATTAATGCACGATTTCGCTTTTACCGCTATAGCGAGGGCGACTTTTTTAAGAATCATATCGATGGAGCGTGGCCTGGCTCACGAGTGGTCAATGAAGAGCTTATTCATAACGCTTATCCAGATCGATATAGTCAGATGACATTTCTCATCTTACTTAACGAAGACTTTGAAGGTGGCGCAACAAGGTTTTTGGTGAACTTAGAAGATTCAACGCAGCCAGCACGAGGAAATGCATCGGTTAAGGAAGTTGATATCCGCACACCTATTGGTGGTGTCCTTTGTTTTCCACACGGGCATCATCCTTTGCATTGTTTACACAGTTCTCAGCCCATCTCTAAAGGAACCAAATATATTATTCGGACCGATTTACTGTTCACCGTATAGCGCGCTGCTTGTGCGAAAAACTTTCGTACTTATTGGTGCTGACATTGAGCACACCAAAACTAAAATCTGCCATCCAAAAACGAACGGAATATGTGAAAGGTTCCATAAAACGATCTTGTTGAAGCTCAATCAACCTACT